>JAGFXN010000189.1 GCA_017861215.1 Deltaproteobacteria bacterium
TGCTGACCAGGGCAACGCCCTCTTTTTCGCAGGCTTTGCGAAAGAAGAGGAGCGTTTCTTCGATGATCAGGTTGAAGTCGCTTTCACGAAATTCCGAGCGGGGCGGGGTTGCATAGCTCAGCAGTGCATTGATGAGTTTCTCCACCCGTTCGATCTCTTCGAGTCCTCTCTTCATCAGTTCACGGCTCTCTCGGTCACAGGCAGGCCGATCATGAAGATTATCGAGCAGCAGGGTTATGCCGGTGAGCGGATTTCTGATTTCGTGGGCAATGCCGGCGGAAAGCCTTCCCAGAGAGGCCAGCCGGTCCAGGCGCGTCATCTCCTCCCGCATCCGTTCCTTTTCGGTTTCATCACGCATCGTCACGGTAATTCCCAGCTCCATCTCAGCGCCGATCGGGAAGATGCCGATATCGAAATGCCTGGTGCGGTCATCGCTGCCGGTGGTAAAGGGTGCGCGGCCGAAAGGTCTTTTGCCGGCTACGGTCGCCTCGATTCTGGCGACCAGGTCGGGCCAGCGGGCAAAAATATCCCGGTAATGCCTGCCGACAGCCGCCTGCTTGCCCAGAATCATCCGGCCGTTGGTGTTGACGGAAAGCAGCAGGCCGTCACGGGAAAAGGGGAGAATGGCGCTGGAGATACTGTTTACCACCCCTTCCATGAAGTTGCGCTCGCCGGTAACCTGCTGCCGGGAACGATCGAGTTCCGCAAGGGTTTCCAGCAGATGCCGGTTTCTGCTTTCCAGCTCTGTTGCCATGCGGTTGAAGTCCTGCGCCAGTCCGCCGACCTCATCACCGGAGCTGATCTCTACCCTGCTGCTGCCGCTGCCGCCGGCAAGGGCACGGGTCTGTGCGGTCAGCAGCGCGAGGGGGCGGGTGATGCCGCGGGAGATGAGCCAGGCGGCAAGGAGCGCCAGGATGGTGGTAACGGCAATGATGAGGGCGCTCTTCTGGAGATGGTTGTTCATCTGCTCGCGGATAATCGCTGCCGCCGCCCGGGCAGGCTCGTGAAAGAGATCCGTCTGGAAGCCGATGGTCACGCCGCCGAAAATGCCGTAACGGCTGTAGACGCCGCTCTTGTAGATGATCGGCGCATACGCCATCACTTTGCGCGCTCCGCCGACATTGGTTGTGTCAACGTAACCGCTTTTGCCGAGCCTGACCTGTTGTGCGGCAACAGGGTAGTTGGGATGGATGAAACCGGCAAAGTCGAGGTTGAACGGGATTCTGCCGCTTTCTATGTCGGCCGCTGCTGATTGCGCACTGTAGGGGGGCACCTCTCTGCCGAGGGCATCCACACCCCTGAGGTCCCAGAAGTTCGGGTGAGTGATGATCCACCCCTCGTCGTCGAAGATGAAGGCGTAATTGCCGCTCTTGTAGGAGGGGAATACCGTCTTGGCAACCTGCCCCGGCTGCACATGCTGGCTGAATTCCATTAGATGACGATGGTCCAGCGACAGCACCATAACGCCGCTGAATCGCCGCCGGTCTTCGAACAGCGGCATGGCAAAGCGGATGACACCTTCATATTCCCTGCCGCCGTAGGCGCTTTCCGAGTCAGGCGCACTGCCGAGCTGCTCCTTTTTGCCGACATGAAAACCGGCCAGATGGGTAACATGAATCCCGCCTTTTTGCAGCTTTGCCGCCTCGCTGAAATACGTTTCGCTTTTGAAGCGGGTATTGGCAGGCTTGGAAACATCCCTCAGTTCGGACGGCTGCAGGATCCTGCCGTTGTGAATGACAAAGCGCTGCATGCCGCTTTTGTCAATCAGTTCGATGGTAGCATAGGTCGGGATTGTCTTCCGGATCTCTGCCGGCTGGGAGGAGGACCCGGTTCGCTGCCAGATCTCTTCGTGCTTGCTGTCGTAAAAGGTCTGCAGCGTCGCCGGGTTGTGCGGCAGCGCGGCCACCAGGCGGAGATCGTTTTCGCACTCCTCCAGAAAACCGGCAATGTCGTCGGCAATCTGTCTGGCGCGGCTTTCCAGGTTTTCCGAAGCCTGCCGGTCGGTTGCCGCCGACAGCCTTTCGGCAAGCCGGCTGCTGGTATTCTGCAGATTCATGAAGAGCGTGACCGAGGAGACGGCAAGGGGCAGCAGCGCAATGAGAAAAAGCGCCAGCAGGAATTTTCTGAAGAGGGTCAGTTTCATCGCTGTTAATCTTAGAGGTCGGCTCCGGGGATGTCAAACATTCAGGAAATGGATCACCCTGCTGGCAGCTGCTTCATGAAAAACTTTTGTCTGGCGATAGTAAATACGTTGAGGATACTATAATAAACATTTTTCAATCCGGAAAAACATCGGCAGCAGGTGATGGAGGAGAGGGGACCATGTCAATGACCGTGACCGAGGCAAACCGGGTGCTGGCTGATGCCGATTTGCTGGCCGGAGAGGCTGAGGTGGTGACCGCCATCAACAGGATGGCCGCCGAGATAACAGCGGTGCTGCAGAATAGCAGGCCGGTTCTGCTCTGTGTCATGAACGGCGGCCTGATCTTCGCGGGGCAGCTGCTGACTCGGCTCCTTTTCCCGTTGGAGGTCGGCTATCTCCATGCCACCCGTTACGGCCACGAAACCAGCGGCGGTGGTCTTGCCTGGCTGGCACGTCCCGCAATCGAGCTGCGCGGGCGGACCGTGCTGCTGCTTGATGACATCCTTGACGAAGGAATCACCCTGGCGGCGGTTGCCGACTACTGCCGCCAGCAGGGTGCTGTGCAGGTGCTGACGGCGGTACTGATCGACAAGCAGCACGACCGGAAGATGACTCCCGGCGGCAAGGCCGACTTTACCGGCCTTGAAACCGGCGACAGGTTCCTCTTCGGCTACGGTCTCGACTACCAGGGCTTCTGGCGGAATGCTCCGGGCATCTATGCCGTAAAAGGGGCGTAGGGCACATGCGGCATTTCTTCGAGTTCGAAAAATACCACACTTCCTACCGGCAGGAAACAGTCGCCGGCATCACCACTTTTCTGACCATGGCGTATATCATCATCGTCAATCCCGCCATTCTGGAAAATGCCGGGATTCCGCGGGGGCCGCAGGTAACCGCCACCATCCTCGCTGCGGTCCTCGGCACGGTCATCATGGCTTTCTGGGCGAAACGGCCTTTTGCCATTGCCCCCTATATGAGTGAAAATGCCTTTGTCGCCTTCGTGGTGGTCAAGGTCATGGGCTACAGCTGGCAGGTGGCCCTGGCAGCGGTATTTATCGCCGGCTGTCTCTTTGTTCTGCTGACCCTTTTCAAGGTACGGAGCTGGCTGGCAGAATCGATCCCGATGTCACTCAAGGCGAGCTTTGCCGTCGGTATCGGCCTGTTTCTGACCTTTATCGGTCTGAATGAAACCGGACTGGTGGCTGTCGGGGTGGCGGGTGCGCCGGTGAAACTGGGGAATATCTCCCTGCCGTCGGTGCAGCTGGCGGTGGCCGGACTGCTGCTGGTGATTGTCCTCCTGGCGCGCCGGATTCACGGCGCCATGATCATCGGCATCCTGCTGACGACTATTGCTTCCATAGCTGTCGGTGCAACCCCGCTCCCCGGGGAATTTGTCAGCCTGCCGCCTTCCCTTGCCCCCATTTTCATGCAGGTTGATCTTGCCGGCGCCATGAGCATCAGTTTCCTTCCGGTGGTGATGGTCATCTTCATCATGGCCTTCCTTGATACCGTGGGCACTCTTATCGGTCTCTCGATGCGCGCTGACCTGCTTGACGACCAGGGGAATCTGCCGGAGATAGAGCGGCCGATGCTGGCCGATGCCGTGGCGACCATGGTGGCGCCGCTGCTTGGCACCACCACGACCGGCGCCTATATCGAATCGGCCGCCGGTATCGAGGAAGGGGGACGGACCGGCTTTACGGCGCTGGTGGTTGCTTTTCTCTTCCTGCTGTCGCTGTTTTTCGCACCGCTGTTCACCATTGTCCCGCCCCACGCCTACGGTATCGCCCTGATCGTCATCGGTTCGTTCATGATCCGCCCGGTGCTGCAGATTGACTTTGATGACCTGACGGAACTGATACCGGCGTTTCTCACCATCG
>JAGFXN010000190.1 GCA_017861215.1 Deltaproteobacteria bacterium
GACATTGCACCCCGGCCATGTGGGGCAGGCTTCCCTGGCAAGCCCTTGCTTCGAACCTGGAGCAGCTGACCCGGTTTTTTCCGAACAATCGTGAGCGCCGCTTCTTTCCCGAAACAGCGCCGCTCGGTCCTGATACCTGTCCCCGGCGCGGAGATGATGGCCGACAGGTGCGATCCTTACAGCGCGTGTCGGTGTGCAGCCAGCGGCATCGTTACCAGCGCCGCTATTTCTTGCGTATCTCGAAGCCAGCCATTGCTGCGCCAGCCACTCATCAGAAAGGTGCCGAATGTATGATATGCACGTGTCCGAAATGCGCTGCCGAAGTTTTATTCGAGCGTTCCCAGATAAAGAAAGAAGGGACCAGTTTCATCTGCCCGGCATGCAGGTCCAGATTCTGGATATGCGCGGAAGCCACCGTCAGGCAAGCTTCACGGCAAGAGGTAAAGGTATATTGTAGTACCTGCGGCAAGAAGCTGAACCATCTCGCGGTATGCGCGGGCTGCGGGCTCCTGCTTCCCGAATATTTTGCCGTGCAATGGGTCAAGAAAGGCCAGAAAAAACAGGGAATCAGGAGCATGCCTCCCGGCCGGGAGGAGGCTTCCAATGCCATCCCCCAAAAATCCGCGCTATCTGTTCCAAAGAGTATCGGCGCAGTCGCAGTTGCGCTTATTGCACTGCTGGTGCTTGGCACAGCCTTAAACCAGAAGAAGAAAGCGGAGCAAATTTTCGTAACCAATTTTATCCAGGTTATTTATGGCGTGCATACGGGGAGCGATTTATGTCTTCGGCAGTCTGCCCGACTTGCCGACAACTGGGAGGCGAGGATGGCTGCGGGACTGAATATTGCTCCCAGCATCAAACTCGGTGATAAATCCAGACTGCTCTATGTTAAGAATGAAACTGATGAAAACATGGGGAAAATTGCTGCACCTCCCCGGAAATACGTTCCTGTCAAGAACAACCTCGACAAACTCTATACTACATACCGCAATCTGCATGCAGTGACGCTTAATCGCCCCGGGTCACTGCCAGAATTTACCGCTGCGATTGACTCAGCGGAAAGTGAATATAAACTGGCGGCAGCGCAACTGAAGGCAAATCTTCCCGAAGAGATGTCCGCAGAGCTCAAGAATGCAAAAAACAAATATGTTTCCTTGCGGGATTTCTAATACTGATGCCTCTGCTCACATCTGCTGCAGGAGTGACAGGCGAGGTAAAAGGGTCAGCTCTCCAGCCTGTATTTTATTCAAACAAGAACCCGGCAAAGCGATGTCCCGCCAAGGCCAGTGGACCCGGGCGCTAAAAACCGGTGCCGGTTGAACCGCCCGAGCCGTTGACCAGCCGGTGATGTGGTATACTTACAAAAATGAATACAATAGGAGGACATCATGTCATTGACCAGAAGCTGGTACACCGTCGAGCAGGCAGCCGCAAAATACGGCATAGCCGCGGCGCAGATCAACAAATGGGTGGAGCGTGGTCTGGTTCGTACCGAGTCAGGGACTGAGGAGTTGCTGGTGAACGGTAACGACATCGAACAGGAACTGCATCTGGTCCCGTCCGTGTAGCCTGGCAGCAGCGCCCGTCATTGCCGGGCACTGTTCCTCCCCAGGTAGGACGCCAGCACCGGCAGGTCCGCCTCGGCCCACTCCAGCTTCTGAAGAAACTCCGGCGGCAGCCAGGCGATGGCGGCATGTTCATGCAGGACGATCTCACCGCTGGCGATGGCGCAGACAAAGGGGTAAAGAGTGACGGTACACTCCGGGTACTGATGGGTGTGGGACGGGAGTGCTTCGTGGAGGATGACGCGGATCCCGATCTCCTCCAGCAGCTCCCGGCGGAGACACTCCTGCAGCGACTCCCCCGGATTGATCTTGCCCCCGGGGAATTCCCATTTCAGCGGCATGCTCATGACGGCGCTCCGCCGGGCGGCAAGGACGAGGCCGTCGCGCTCGATGATTGCGCAGGTTACGTGAAAATGCGGCAACGCCACCCCTCTCCTCCCGGCGCCACTTTGCCTGCCGGCAAAGCAATCATCCGCTTTCAGCAGAGATACTCCATCATCAGCGCATCCTCGCCGTTCTCGTAGTAGCGCTTTCTCCGCCCCACCTCGGCAAAGCCCATCTGCCGGTACAGACTGATGGCCGCACCATTTGACACCCGTACCTCCAGCGACACAAACGCTGCCCCGCTGGCGCAAAAGTCGTCCAGCACCCGTTGCACCAGGGACCTGCCGACCCCCAGCCCCCGGCAGTCAGGATCTACCGCCACGTTGAGAATATGACCTTCATCAAGCACCTGCATCGGGCAGATATAGCCGACCACCCGGCCGTCATGGTCGAAAGCGGTGAGCGGAAAGGCGGCGGCAGAGTTTATTTCATCAAGGAAATGCTGCGCCAGCCAGGGGAGCGGAAAGGAAGCGCGCTCGATCGCCATGATCTGCTCGATGTCAGAGCCGTGCATGGGACAGATAGTAATTTCTTTACTGATTTCAGCCATATGAAACCGATGATAGGCGATGCTGCCGCGCTTGTAAACAGGCTTTTGCAAAGGCATAAAGGTTTGACATTTTCAAGGCAATGGCATATATTTTTCCGTCATTTCAGAGGAGGCAGAGTTTTGAGCGAAGAGCGGATAACGTATAAAGATTCAGGCGTGGACATTGACGCCGGCAACACCTTTGTAAAGATGATCAAGCCTCTGGTCAAGGCAACCTCCAGGCCGGAAGTCATGGCCGATATCGGCGGCTTCGGTGGTCTGTTTTCACTGAATACCGCCAAGTACAAAAACCCGGTACTGGTCTCCGGAACCGACGGCGTCGGCACCAAGCTGAAACTCGCCTTCATGGCTGACCGCCACGACACCGTCGGCATCGATCTGGTGGCAATGTGTGTCAACGATATTATCGTCCAGGGGGCCGAGCCGCTCTTTTTCCTTGACTACCTGGCAACCGGCAAACTCGATCCCGCCAAGGCAGCCGACATCGTCAAGGGGATCTCTGCCGGCTGCGTCCAGGCGGGATGCGCCCTTATCGGCGGCGAGACTGCGGAAATGCCCGGCTTCTACGCCGACGGAGAATATGATATCGCCGGCTTTACGGTCGGGGTGGTCGACCGCGACAACCTGATAGACGGCTCCTCCATAACTGTCGGCAACAGACTGATCGGGCTGGCCTCATCAGGGCTCCACTCCAACGGTTACTCACTGGCGCGCAAGGTGATTTTCGAAAAAATGGGACTGAAGATTGACAGCGTCCTTCCCGGCACCGGGCTGAGCGTTGCCGACGAACTGCTGAGGCCCACCAGAATCTACGTTAAATCCATCCTGAACCTGCTGCGCGATTTTACCATCAACGGCATTGCCCATATCACCGGCGGCGGCCTGCTCGAAAATATCCCGCGGGTGCTGCCGCAGGGCTGCAAGGCGGTTATCCGCAAAGAAAGCTGGCCGGTGCCGCCGATATTCGACATCCTCAAGGATGCCGGCAACATCGAAGAAAACGAGATGTTCCGCACCCTCAACTGCGGCATCGGCATGGTACTGGTGGTGCCGGAAGAGCAGACCGACGACATCCTTATCCGCCTCTCGGGCCTGCAGGAAACAGCCTTCATCCTTGGCGATATCGCCAAGTGCGAGCAGGACAGCACATTGGTGGAAATGATTTAGGTAAAAGAAGACAGAATACAGGAGACAGAATACGAGAAACAGAATGGTGGTAACTTCTGTCTTCTGACTTCTGTCTTCTGACTTCTTACTTTTTATGACCATACCCAAAACAAGACTCGGCGTTCTTATCTCCGGCAGCGGCACCAACCTGCAGGCGATAATCGACCGCTGCGCCGCGGGCGATCTCCAGGCGGAGGTTGTCTGCGTCATCAGCAACAGGGCTGACGCCTTCGGGCTGCAGCGCGCCGGCAGCCACGGCATCCCGGCAATCCATCTCAACCACCGGGAGTTCGCCGGACGGCCGGATTATGATGCTGCCCTGGTG
>JAGFXN010000191.1 GCA_017861215.1 Deltaproteobacteria bacterium
CTCCACCGGGTCGACGGCCGGCTTTATCTGCTTGTCAAGGGGGCCGGTGAAAGTCTCCTGCCGCTCTGCAGCTTCATACGCCGTGACGGCGTGGCTGTTGCCATCGACGGCGACAGTGCCGCCAGCCTGTCCGAGCGGTACCGCGCCATGGCTGCCGAAGGGCTGCGGGTGATCGCCCTGGCCTACCGTGAGCTGGATGCAGTGCCGACAGGGGGGCTGCCCGAAGAAGGGCTTGTTCTGGCCGGTTTCATGGGGCTGGAGGACCCGCCCCGGCCGGAGGTGCCGCTTGCCCTGGAGAACTGCCGCACCGCCGGTATCAAAGTAATCATGATTACCGGCGATGCCGGGGCTACGGCTGCAGCCATCGGCAGGGAAATCGGCCTGATCTGGGGAGAGCCGGTCATTATCGAGGGGCGGGACTGCGTGACCATGCCGGATGAGCAGCTGCGGATCGAGCTGCAGAAGGATAACCTTATTTTCGCCCGCATGTCTCCCCAGAATAAGATGCACGTGGTCAGCCTGCTGATCGAGGAAGGACACCGGGTAGCCGTCACCGGTGATGGCGTCAACGATGCGCCGGCCCTGAAAAAGGCCCATGTCGGCATCGCCATGGGTTTGAGCGGCACCAGTGTCGCCCGGGAGGCGGCGGACATCGTGCTGCTGGACGACAATTTCGCCTCCATTGTGCACGCCATTGAAGAAGGGCGCGCCGTCTTCGAGAACATCCGCAATTTCATCACCTACATCTTCGCGTCGAACATACCGGAACTGGTTCCCTACATCGGCTACATCCTCTTCGGCATTCCCTTGCCGCTGACCATCATGCAGATATTGGCGGTCGATCTCGGCACCGATCTGTTCCCGGCCCTGGCGCTCGGCTCGGAAAGGCCGTCGCCAGCAATCATGCAGCGGCCGCCCCGGTCCAGGGAGGAGCGCCTGCTCACCAGAGGCGTGCTGACAAGGGCCTATCTCTTCCTGGGAATGTTCGAGGCGCTGGCGGGCATGAGCGCCTATTTCTACGTCATGCGCCAGGCCGGCTGGCACTGGCCCCAGACGGTCGCTGCTACGGAAACCTTTTACCTGCAGGCGACAACAGCCTGCCTTGCCGGCATCATCGCCACCCAGATCGCTAATGTCTTCACCTGCCGCTCCCCCAGCCTCTCGATCACCAGAGTGGGCTTCCTGTCAAATCGCCTGCTGCTGGCCGGCATAGCCAGTGAACTGGCTCTGGCGGCCTTTATCATCTACACTACGGTCGGCAATGCTGTCTTCGGCTGCTCGCCCATCGGCGCAGATGTCTGGCTGCTGCTGATCCCCTTTGCCCTGCTGCTGTTCGGCGCAGATGAAATCCGCAAGTTCTTTGTCAGACGCAGACTCACTGCCTGAACAGATGCGCTGGCGTGAGGAGCGCGCTACGGCTGCCTGTCCATGCAGACGTTCCCGGTAACAGGGCAGGCTTCCGGGATGACAGGATGCTCGTTGAGACGATCGTTGCACCGCCTGTTGCGGTATGGTTTACGGAGATTCTTCTTCGGCAGGGCTTGCTGCGGGGGATTCATCTGCTGGAGCACTGTTTTTCTCCAGCTTGCGCTGCAGTTTTTCGTCGTTTTTCTTCTTGCGTTCCAACTCTTTCTGCCGCTTCTGAAACTGGAAATTCGGCTTGGCCATCGTAGCACTCCTCATTGAGCTGTCGCGCCGGTGAACGCTGCAGCAGTCCGGACGGTTTGGTTACAAAAAAGCCCCGGGAGTATCCCGGGGCTTTTAAGGTCTGCTGGAAACGATGATCAGGCTCTGGATACGTTCGCGGCTTGAAGCCCTTTCGGACCCTTGGTTACTTCAAACGTTACTCTATCACCTTCGGCAAGGGATTTGAAACCGTCGCCCGTAATGGCTGAAAAGTGGCAGAATACGTCTTCGCCATTTTCCTGCTCAAGAAAACCAAAACCCTTGCTGTCGTTAAACCATTTTACTGTACCTTGTACCATGTGCTTTCTTTCCTCTGATGCTTTCTTAGATTTTGTCCGGCAAAAAACCGGACTTGTTTTGACAGTACAGACTTGTCCGGATGAAGTCAATCGATAAATAGCTGTAAATATTATTTTTCTCGAAGATCGGGCTGTCCGGAGCAGAAATTCTGCAGGAGTTACGGCCGTTGCCCGGTAATCTGCTCGGCTGCCAGACCGCGGTGCTGGCGGATTACGGCCAGGAACTCTGCTCCGTAGCGTCCGAGTTTGTGCATGCCGACACCGTTGATGCGCAGCAGTGCGTCCGCATCCAGCGGCTGGTTCAGCGCCATTTCTGCCAGGCTGGCATCGCCGAAGACAACAAACGGCGGGACGCCGGCTTCATCGGCCAGGTTCTTGCGCAGGGTGCGCAGCGCCTGAAAGAGAATTTCGTCGTATTTCATGCCGGCGGCAGTCGTGCGCGGCGTCTTTTTCGCTGCTGTCGCCCTGGCCCGCGGCCGGGCCAGCGTCAGCCGCTCTTCGCCGCGCAGCAGCGGCCTGGCTTTGTCGGTAAGTTTCAGCACGGCATAGGCAGCCAGATCCTGCTCCAGAAAGCTCAAGTGGACGAGTTGGCGGATAATGCTGCCCCACTGTTCCGCTGAAACCGTCCGGCCGATGCCGTAGGTCGAGAGCCGGTCGTGTCCGAGCGATCGGATCCGCTGGTTTTGTGCCCCGCGCAGCACATCAATGACATGCCCCATGCCGAAGCGCTGTCCGACCCGGTAGACGCAGGAGAGCGCCTTGCGCGCCTCTTCGGTAGCATCGTACTGCTCCGGCGGCTCGATGCAGAGGTCGCAGTTGCCGCAGTCCGTTGCCAGATCCGCACCAAAATAGCCGAGCAGCACCCGGCGGCGACAGGTAACCGCCTCGGCAAAGCCGACCATGGCATTGAGCTTGTGCAGTTCGATCCGTTTCTGCCCGGCGTTGCCGCCGTTTTCGATGAGGCTGCGGGCTACGGCAATGTCGCCGTAGCCGAACAGCAGCAGGGCTTCGGCAGGCAGATCATCGCGACCGGCGCGACCGGTTTCCTGGTAATAGCTCTCGATGTTCTTCGGCAGGTCGTAATGAACCACGAAACGGACGTTGGGTTTGTCGATCCCCATGCCGAAAGCCACCGTCGCCACTACCACCTGCAGTTCATCGCGCTGGAACGCTTCCTGTACCCTGCTGCGCTCCCGCTCGGTGAGCCCGGCGTGGTAAGGGGCGGCGGCAATCCCGGCGGCCAGCAGCTTCCCGGCCACCTCCTCGACCCGTTTGCGGCTCAAGGCATAGACAATACCTGCTTCATCCTTGCCGCGAGCGGCAAGAAACGTCGTCAGCTGCACAAAAGGCTTCTGCTTGGCGATGACCGTATAACGGATATTGGGCCGATCGAACCCGGCCAGATGACAGGCGGCTCCCTGCAGGCCGAGCCGGCTGATGATGTCGCCTCTGGTCTGGGCGTCGGCGGTAGCGGTGAGGGCGATCAGCGGCACCCGGGGGAAGAGCTGGCGGAGCCGGCCGAGCTGCACGTATTCCGGGCGGAAATCATGGCCCCATTGGGAGACGCAGTGTGCCTCATCAATGGCAAAGAGGGCGATCGCCATATCCTTGAGCCGTTCCAGAAAAGGCTCGGACATCAGCCGTTCCGGCGCCACATAGAGCAGGTCCAACTGCTGGCTGTGCAGCTCCGCCAGTACCCGGCGCGCGGCAACGTCACCGAGGGACGAATTGTAAAAGGCGGCACGCACCCCGTTGGCGCGCAGGGCATCCACCTGGTCCTTCATCAGGGAGATGAGCGGCGAGACGACAATGCCGACCCCGGGCCGGTGCAGCGCCGGAATCTGGTAGCAGAGCGACTTGCCGCCACCGGTCGGCATGATGACGAAGGCATCCTCGCCGTTGATCAGGCCGGCAACGATCTCCGCTTGCGGATGGCGGAAGGCCTGATAGCCAAAGACCTTGAGCAGGGTTTCCTGTGGATTTCTGTACAT
>JAGFXN010000192.1 GCA_017861215.1 Deltaproteobacteria bacterium
AATTTGAAGCAGCTTTTGATCTGCTGGAAAGTAGATAGTATATCAATTTTCTGCGGGAATGGATTGCGGCGGCAGCCATGAATCGGCAATTTTGCTGCCGCAGAGAAGGTGCCTCGTGCCCGCATTTCGGTCTTCGTTCGTGCGGAAGAAGGAGTTTGATCGCTCCTTGAGATGTTTGCTGCGTGCCGTATGCCTCCCGGAAGCTGTCGATGCCGAGAGTATGGGTAGTCGGCGGTAGTGAGCAGCGCCTGTATTGGCGTCTTTGCTGCACTGCCCCATACCAGGGCAGAAGTTTGCAGGCTCAAGAGTTTGACCGTGGTGACAGTGAGAAGCCGCTCAAGTCAAACCGGTTCGGGTTGGCAACGGCAGTTTTATTCCGCAACAAAAAGAAATTATGCAAGGCTTAGTTCCCTGCTACCCGCTCCTTCAACTCCTTGCCGACTTTAAAAAAAGGCAGTTTTTTCGGTTTAACGTCAATAGATTCCCCGGTTTTCGGGTTGCGACCGGTATACGATTTATACTCGTTGATCACAAAACTGCCAAAGCCTCTGATCTCGATTCTGTCACCGGCTAGCATGGCGTTCGTCATTGATTCAAAGATAGTATTGATTATCTCTTCCGATTTCTTTAACGAGATACCTTTCTTCTGCGATAACACCTCAATAAGTTCTGACTTGTTCATACATCCTCCGCTTTTATGAAAATCTAACAACAGCCTTTCAGATAGGTTTTAAACAGATATGCCGCTTCTTCTTCTCTGCCAAGTGTGCCAAGAATCCTGACAAGCCTTTCGGCTGAAACCTTCTTGAGCGCAGGAGAGGTAAGGGTTGCGGTGAAAATTTCAATTGCCCTGTCAAGGTCGCCTTGAAGAGTGTGGACATCGCCAAGCATCATTAACGATTGGTCGGGAAGTATTTCTCTGTCGCGCATTGTGCCGAGCAGGGCCACTGCTTCACCGTATCTTTCCGAATCGACGTATAACTGGGCAAGGCTCAGATAACATAACGGGTTGGCGCTGTTAATCTGCAGAGCACGATTCAGGAGCTTTTCACAGGTTGCCGGTTCGCCGCCGCGGAAATAAAGAAGTGCGGTTTCGTAAAGAATTATGTCATTTTCACCTGCCGAGAGCAACTCCTTCATGATGGCAAGGGCTTCAGCCGCTTTTTCGGTATGAGCGAGAAGATATGCAGATGCAAATTTCTCTCCCAGTTGGCAGTACCGTTGCGCCAGGTCGCCGGGCAGAGTGTTGACAAGAAGCTGAAACTGTTCGGCTGCAGTAAGATGTTCGGCTGTCGGGTCGTGTAATTCCGTGTCTGCCGAAGCTGCGGACGAACAGGATGAGCAGCCGTGACTACCGTGAGTGTTGCCTGCCGCACCGGCATTTTGATTAAAATTTATCGATGTCTCGAGGAGCCTTTCAGTCTTTTCCCTGATCGATACGTCATCAGCCAGCTCTAGAGAAAGTCGCAGGTGCTCTGCCCCTTTCTGTATATTGCCGCTGCGGATGGCCGCCTCAGCTTCGGCAATATTGAGCTCGGCAAGCCGGTTGGATGCTCTGGAGATCTGTGTCCGGAGATAGTTTTGCTCTTCTGTCTGGTCTGCGGCAGAGCCCGATTTCTCAAGTGCTTCAACATACATATGCCGGGCCTCGGCAAAATGATCGGCCGCAAAGAGTTTGTCACCCTTTGCTTTTAACTGGCTACCGTCCCTGCTAAAGAATCTGCTGAAAAACATCGAAAGGTCCTTTCAGTTCAAAGACTGCAGAAAAGTTATGCTCTCCAGGTGATACGTTTGCGGAAACATATCAACCGGCTGAATATGCATCACCTGATAGCCGGATTGCTGGAGAATGTTTATATCCCTGGCAAGAGTCGGCGGATCACAGGATATATATATAACATGACTTGCTTTTGACCGGTATAATTTTTGGGCTACGTCAGCTGCGCCGCTTCTGGGCGGGTCGATAATCACCAGATCAAAATATTCTCCGTTATCGGCAAGCAGTTCCAGCCCGGCAGCTGAGTCCATACAGCTGTAGCCTGCGTTGTCGAGCCCGTTATGCCTGGCGTTATATTCGGCAAGCTGCACTGACTTTTCAAACGACTCAAAGCCGGTAACCTTGCGGGCATTACGGGCAAGGGGGAGCGAAAAATTGCCGTTGCCGCAAAAGAGATCAAGAATGGAGTCGGGCTTGACAGTCTTGCAAAAATCGATAAGTGCGGCAACAATGGCTCTGTTACGGGATAAATTCACCTGGGAAAAACCGTCAGGAGTGTAATGAACTTCCAACTCATCACCTTTGCAGGTTGGAAGAGTGTAAACCATCCTTTCAGGGCCTGAAAAATGCTGTAATGAACTCTTCCTGCCACTCCGAATACTGATGCCGTGGAGAGAGACCAGATTCTTTGCGGCGTCTGCCAAGTGGCTCGCGAACCCTTGCCGGTCATGGCCGATATAGTGAAATATTGCCACAACCTGACCGGCAGGAGAGGCAACCAGATCAACCTGGGAGACAAGCCGGGGTTCGTTAGAAAGCAGGATAAGGCTTCTGACCTCGGCAAGTGCCGCATTAAGAGCAGGCATGGCAATCGGGCAGCAGTCCGGAATATCGACAACAAAGTGAGAGCCGGCACGATGAAATCCGACAGAAAGCGTACCGGCGCTATAATGTACTTTCAACTGGATCCTCTGCCGGTACGCAAATGGAGAATCAGCGCGCAGTAACGGTGCTATTTTCACTGCTTCAACGCGAGCGGTTCTCCAGAGGATGTCTGCAAAAATCTGTTCTTTCTGCAAGCACTGCTCGTCATAGGTAATGTGCTGCCAGTTGCAGCCGCCGCAGCTGCCGAAAACCGGACAGACAGGCGGAATGCGGGCTGCAGCAGGGGTCCTTATCTCTACGAGCTTCCCTTCAGAGTAGGAGCTTTTGCTCCTGGCAATCGATATTTCAGCAACATCGCCCGGGGCAGTGTACGGTACAAAACAGGCCTTGCCTTCAATCCGCCCGAAACCGGCACCGCCGAAGGCAAGTCTGTCGATGGTGATTTCAGGCATCTATCCGCTTCTCACTGCCGAGCGCTTTTTCATGCCGGCTTGCTGCAACAGCGTCCTGGCAATGAATTTTGCCGGGAAATCAGGGGCAGCAAGGTAAGGAAGTGAATTGCTTCTGAATTCAGCTATCAGGGCCAGCCTGACATCCTCAACGTCTGCCGAAGGCACCGCCATCCTTTCCAGAAAGCGGCTATAGACAGCGACGCAAGGCGGTTGACAGGCGTCATTTCCGGGCTGTTCGGGCTGCAGCGGCAACTGAATTTCGCATCTCACCTCAAGGCGTACGCGAAAATAATCACCGAAATAAACTCTTGAATGGTCATAAATCCTGACGGAATGATTGCCGGAAAGATTAATCTCTGCATAGGGTTTCGTAGTGTGCAAACTGGTTCCTTGGAGTAAAGTTATTCAAAAAATACACTGCCGGGAATGAGTATGTAAAGCAATTTATCAGCTGAAAGGACAAATCTGGCTTGCAATTAATTTGTATTATCTGTAATGTACAGAAGGTTTAAGCGCATAAGTCCAATTCCAGAGAGACAAAGAGTCATTATATGAGTAAAGAAGAAGCAATCGAGGTCGAAGGAACGGTCATCGAACCCCTGCCGAATGCCATGTTCCGGGTAAGACTGGAAAATGATCACGTTGTTCTTGCCCACATATCCGGCAAGATGCGCAAGTACTTCATCAAGATACTCCCCGGCGACAAGGTTACCGTGGAACTTTCACCCTACGACCTGACCCGCGGCAGAATTACCTACCGGGTCAAGTAACTTTAATTTTACAGGCAGATTACTTCAAGATTGCGGACGTGCGTTCGCAATCTTTATTTTTAATCAAAAGAGGGCTTACCATGTATACCGTTGCAGATCTTAAAAAAGGGCTGAAGATTACTCTCGATGGTGATCCGTATCTGGTCAACCTACCGTTCCGGTGAAACTTTTGAACCGGCGAGCCTTGAAGACCGGAAGATGCAGTTTCTTTACCGTGAAGACGATCATTATGTCTTCATGGATAATCAGAACTACGAGCAGTACCGGATGAGTGAAGAGACGGTAGGCGACGCCAAAAATTACCTTATCGACAATCTGCCCGTCGATCTGCTTCTCTTCAGTGACAAGGCTATAGCAGTTGATGTGCCCAATTTTGTCAATCTGCGTGTTATTCAGACCGACCCGTGGGCAAAAGGAGACACTTCGGGAAGCGACTCAAAGCCCGCCACAGTCGAGACCGGCTATGTGCTGCGCGTGCCGCCTTTTATCGAAGAGGGGGAGCTGATCGTTATCGACACCAGAACCGGCGAGTATTCAACCCGGGTAAAGGGGTAACAGATTGCATCACAACCGGTTGTTGGCTGCAAAAAAAGCACGGCTGACAGAGCGGGCCCGCATCATCCAGAATATCAGAAGTTTTTTTGTCAGGGAGGGGTATCTCGAAATAGATACCCCTCTTCTGCTTCCGACGGTCGCTCCTGAAGCCTATATCGACCCTGTTGCCGCAGGGAGCGACTTTCTCCAGACCTCCCCGGAACTCTGCATGAAACGGCTCGCAGCCGCAGGCTATGAGCGGATCTTTCAGCTGGCGCACTGCTGGCGGGAACGGGAGCGAGGGACGCTGCACCTTCCTGAATTCACCATGCTTGAATGGTACCGGGCTGATTCTGACTACCGGTGGCTCATGTCTGAAACCAGCAGCCTCCTCAGGTACCTGGTGCACAACAGTACCGCCACGGAAGTGCTCAGCTATCAGGGGAAAACAATAGATCTTTCCGGTGAGTGGGAGCAGCTTCCGGTCAGAGAGGCTTTCTCCCGATTCGGCGGCGTCAGCATGGAGGAGGCGTTGCGCAGCGACGATTTCGACCGGGTGATGGTGGAACGGATTGAACCGGAGCTCGGCAAAGAAAAGCCGGTTTTCCTGTATGACTACCCTGCCTGCCGGAGCGCTCTGGCGCGACTCAAGGAAAGTGACCCTTCGGTTGCCGAAAGGTTTGAGCTGTATATCGCCGGCATTGAGCTTGCCAACGGCTTTTCTGAACTTATTGACCCCGTTGAGCAGCGCCGCAGATTTTTGCATGACAATGCGCAACGCCATGCTGCAGGAGTTACCGTCCTCCCTCTCCCCGAAAGATTCCTTGCCGAGATGGCCAGCATGCCGCAGACAGCAGGCATCGCTCTGGGGGTTGATCGTCTGGTTATGCTGCTGACAGATGCAGGCGCCATCGATGCTGTAGTCACTTTTACGCCGGAAGAGTTGTAGCGCTGTCCCGGTATTCCACCAGTTCCCCGGTGTACGTCCTGAGCATATAGACCCCCCCGACAGCAGCACCATATTCTGGCAGGAGCGGCA
>JAGFXN010000028.1 GCA_017861215.1 Deltaproteobacteria bacterium
GATACCAGCCGGTGTAGTACATGACCACGCCGCCAAGAATCACGCCGACTGATGCCGCCGCATCGCCGATGACATGGAGGAAGGCGCTCCTCACGTTCAGGTCGTCGTGGGAGTGGCTGTGCAGAGCCCTGGCCGCCAGCAGGTTCATGGCCAGGCCGATGACGGCTATGACCAGCATCGGCAGGCTCTTGACCTCCTCGGGAGAGGCAAGGCGCAGCCAGGCTTCATAGAGGATGCCGATGGCCATGAGGAAGACGGTCAGGCCGTTGATAAAGGAGGCGAACACTTCGGAGCGGTGAAAGCCGAAGGTATGGCGGTCCGAGGCGGGCAGAGTGGCCAGTTTGATTGCTGCCAGGGAAAGCACCAAGGCGAACAGGTCGAGAAAGACGTGGGCCGCGTCGGATAACAGCGCCAGGGAGTTGGTCCAGAAGCCGCCAAAAACTTCGGCAGCCAGCGTGACGGCAGTCAGGCCGATGGCGATCTTCAGCTTTCCGGTTATATGGGTATCAACGGCAGAGCACATGACTACATTCTATCTCACAAAATGGTGTTGAAAAGATAATTGATAATGACGATGCTTGGATCGGCCGCATTTCTTGACCGCACCAGGCAACTGCTTTATAACTTCAGAGATGAACTATCCTGCCGAAATCACCAAACTCCTTTCCAGTCCGAACCGCCTGGGGCTGAGAGCCGGAGCGTAACGGCAATGCAACTGACTGACTCCCTGGGGAGACAGATCAACTACCTGCGCCTGTCGGTGACCGACCGCTGCAACATGCGCTGCTTCTACTGCATGCCCGCGGAGGGGATCGTCAAAAAACAGCATGGTGCGTTGCTTTCCTACGAAGAACTGTTACTGATCGCTGAGACTGCCGTTGCCATAGGTATCGAGAAAATCCGCATCACCGGCGGCGAGCCTCTGGTCCGCCGCGGCATTGTCGGCTTTCTGGCGATGCTGGCAGCAATACCCGGACTCAGGCATCTGGCTCTGACCACGAACGGCCTGCTGCTGGCGGAGATGGCGGCCGATCTGTACAAGGCCGGGGTGCAGCGGCTCAACGTCAGCCTCGATTCCCTGCAGCCGCAGACCTTCAGCACCATCACCCGCGGCGGTGACCTGCAGCGGGTGCTTGCCGGTCTGGCTGCAGCCGAACGGGCCGGCTTCCCGCCGCCGAAGATCAACGTCGTTATCATGCGCGGCATTAATGACGCCGAAGTCATCGACTTTGCCGAGATGACTCGCGCACATGGCAATCCGGTCCGCTTTATCGAGTATATGCCGGTCGTCAAAGAGAAGGGTTGGCAGCGCTATTGTATTTCCGGCGACGAAATACTGCAGCGCATCACGGCACACTATCCTCTGGAGCCGGTCGACAAGGGGCCATATGCAGGGCCGTCACGGGATTTTCGTATCCCCGGCGCCCGCGGCAGCATCGGCATCATCACTGCCGTTTCCGGGCACTTTTGCAGCGAATGCAATCGTATCCGCGTTACCTCCACCGGTCAGGCAAAAGGGTGTCTGTTTTCGGATGCGAAAACCGACCTGCTCCCCTGGCTGCGGACACCGGACCGAAAGGGACTGACTGAGGTGCTGAAGAGCATTGTTTCCGGCAAGCCCGAGCGGCACGATATATCGCCGGATGGTTACACGCATAAGAACTTTAAGATGTCGCAGATCGGAGGGTAACCGGATGGCTCAGGTGCTGGCGGTCTGTATCAGCGAGTATAAAGGCGAACGCAAGAAACCGGTCGCATCGGTAGAACTCAGGGAAAACCATGGCATTGTGGGCGATGCCCATGCGGGCGACTGGCATCGGCAGGTAAGTCTGCTTGCGCAAGAGAGCATCGACAAGATGCGGACTCTGGGGCTGAATGTGAATGCCGGCGACTTCGCCGAGAACATCACCACCAGCGGCATTGAGCTGGTCACGCTGCCGGTCGGCAGCCGGCTCCAGGTGGGCAAAACAGTGCTCGAAGTTACCCAGATCGGCAAGGAGTGTCACACCCGCTGCGCCATCTACGACCAGGCAGGTGACTGCGTCATGCCCAAGGAAGGCATTTTTGCCAGGGTGCTCAGTGGCGGGACAATCCGGCCGGGGGACAGTGTTGCCACCATTATTGACAACGTTTTTCCAATCAATTAGTGTTAGGTTCAAAATATTGCTGGAGAGGAGAGAGAGTACGATGAAAACTGTCACATTGTTTGCCGTTGTCGCCGTGACGGCACTGGCTCTGGCCGGCTGTGCAGCAACCCTTGGGACATCACCCAAGGGGCTGGAAGCGCCGATCGAGAAGGCAACGTTCAAATTCGCGGCTGATCTGCAGGAGGGCGGCTACAAGATAGTTGTTACCGATGAATTGAAGAAATGGCTCGATGCCGGGAAAAAGATTACTGTTATCAGTACGCTGCCGGCAGTTGAAGACAAGCAGTTTGGCGTGCTGCCGGACGCAGTTAACGGCGCCATGCCGAAAACCGAAAAAGAGCTGACAGCGGCTGACAAGGACAACCTGCTTAAAATTGCCGGTCCGGACAAAGAGAAAACCATTGTCGTCTACTGCGGTTTTGTGGCCTGTCGCCGCAGCCATATCGGCGCCAAAATCCTGGTCGAGAATGGCTACAAGAATGTCTACCGTTTCCCCGGCGGGATTACCGCCTGGCAGGAGATGGGCTATCCGTTGACAAAATAGATCGATATTTCAGGCATTGATATGGACGAGCCGGCGATGCGAGCCGGCTCGTCCTGTTTCGGAGTTGCCATGAATTTGCACAAGACGATTCTGCTTCTGCTGCTGTCTCTGCTGCCGGCCGGGTGTCGCTCCGGAACCATCCGGCCGGAAACGCTGCCGTCACAGCTGCAGGTCTATGGCGTGCAGCTCTACTCGGACAGGGACTACAAAGAGATCAGCGGCGTTGCCGCCACGGAAGAGCCCTGCCTGCGTGGCTACGAACGGAGCTTCGACCGGCTGCAGATCACCATCGGCTATGATTTCGACCGGAACATCCGCAAAATCGCCACCCGCCATCCGGCAACGTCCCTGTTCGGCATCAGTCCGGGGATGAAATTCACCGCAGCCGGGCAACGCATCCTGAATGCCGGGTTTACCCCCTATATCCCGCCGCTTGCCTTCCGTAACGGCCCCTATCTGCTTACTGTTCAGGTCGATGGCGGCGATGCCATCGCCGGTGTGACGCTGGAGACGCTCGACTAGCGAGATCGTCATCAACAGATCAGCTTATTACAGGTAGGGGGAAAAGAGTTTTGCCAGCCCGTCGCGGATCTTGACCGGCAGGCTCCTGCCGAAATCCACCTCTTCAATGGTCACCCTTCTTGATGCTGTCACGGCAGCCATGAATTTATCCGTCAGTTGTCTGGAAAAATCAGCATCATATATCTCCAGGTTAAACTCGAAGTTGAGCCTGAGGCTGCGCGGGTCGAGGTTTGCCGAGCCGATCAGGCTCCAGGTGCTGTCCATCAGGAACATTTTGGTGTGTACAAAAGGGGGGGGCTGGTAATAAATCCTGATGCCGTGCTGCAGGAGTTCCCAGAGATAGCTCCTGCTGGCCCAGTGAACATAGGGAAGGTTATTCTTCGCCGGCAGGACCATGGTTATTTCAACGCCGCGCAGGGCAGCGGTAATCAAGGCAGAGACAAGCGGCCGTTCGGGGATGAAATACGGGGTCATGATCAGGATACGCTTCCTGGCGAAGGAAAGTGCCCCCATGATGATCCAGGTGAGCTTTCTTAAATCCTTGTCCGGACCGTCGCTTACGGCACGGACCAGCGCATTCCCGGCAGGCGCGATAACAGGGAAAAAGTCTTTATCCTTGACGAGTTCACCGGTGACGAAATACCAGTCCTTGAGAAAAGTCCGCTGCAGATCACTCACCACCTGACCCTCGACCAGGAAGTGCATGTCTTTTACCGCTGGTGGTCCGCCCTGTCTCTCGACCAGGTGCCGGTCGCCGATGTTCATCCCGCCGGTAAAGCCTCTGCAGCCGTCGACAACGAGTATCTTCCTGTGATTGCGCAGGTTTATGTAGCCCCCCTGCCGGAGCGGCAGAAAGCGGCCGACCTTGACCGGTGAGCCTTTGAGGAGTGTGCAGACGGTCGGGCGGGAGTACTTTTCGCCGAGGCTGTCGATGATGACGCGCACCGCTACGCCCCTTGCAGCTGCGGCCATCAGGGCGTCGGCAAATCTGCGGCCGGTCGCGTCTCCGTCGAATATGTAGGTGCTCAGGTTGATCGAGCGGGTGGCGCTGTTTATGGCGTCGAGCATGGCAGGGTAGGCATGTTCGCCGTTTTCCAGCGGCACAATGCGGTTGCCCGGGACGAGACGGGAGCTGACCACCCGGTCGGAGAGAGCGCGGAACTCGTTCAGGTATGCCGCAGTCGGCGGCAGGGTGCTGGCAGACTGCGGCTCATTGCTCAGCGGGAACTTTTCCCAGCCGGCCAGACGCCTGCCGCTTTCAAGCCACTGCCTCGCCTTGCGGGAAATGCTGTTAATGCCCATGCTCCAGTAGAGCAACGGCCCGAGGAAGGGTAGCGTCAGGCAGACGACGATCCATCCCAGCGCGGAACGCGGGTCGCGCTTCATGAGCAGGGCATGGCCGGCGGAAAGAAGCGCAAGTGCTGCCAGCGAACAGAAGAGAAGTACCTGTAAAACGTGATCCAAGCTGCCTCCCCGGAGTTGAGCCCTGGTCCGGATGTTCTAACTGTTCACAAACAAAAGGTGCCGAGTGGAGCCGAAGCGGACGAACAAGCACGGACCGTCAAAACCGGCGGACCGTGCTGCTCAGGAAATGTCCGGATTGTGTAGCGCTTCATTCATACTGCCGCTTCTGAAACCGTCAAGGTCAACGGTCACATAGGTGAAGCCGGCAGCTTTGAAGCGGGCGGATACTTTCTGCCGCAGGGGCGAACAGGTAAGCCGTTCAAGCCCGGCGGCGCTCACTTCAATTCTGGCAAGGTCGCCATGATAACGGACGCGGAACGTTGTAAAGCCTTCATCCCGCAGAAACGTCTCGCACGCCTCCACCTGCTGCAGCCGCTGCCGGGTGATTTCCGTCCCGTAGGGAAAGCGGCTGGCAAGACAGGCAAGCGGCTGCCGGTTCCAGGTCGGCAGACCAAGCTCTCTGCTCGCTTCACGAATCTCCGCCTTGGTCAGCCCGGCCTCGACCAGCGGGCTCTTGATCCCCATCTCGGCCAGCGCCTTCCGTCCCGGCCGATAATCTCCCAGATCGTCAAGATTACTGCCGTCGGCGATCTCGTTCAGGCCCAGTTCTGCGGCGACTTTGGCCGCCTCACCGAAGATGACGCTTTTGCAGAGGTAGCAGCGCTCCGGAGGGTTGGCGGCAAACTCGGGGCTTGCCAGTTCATCCCCGACAAGGACGATATGTCTGACGCCGAGACCGGCAGCCAGTTCCCTGGCCTCGGCAAGTTCCCACGACTGGTGCAGCGGCGAGGCATCAGTGAAGGCGGCGACCCTGTCACCAAGGGTATCAGCGGCAATTTTCAAGAGCAGACTCGAGTCAACCCCGCCGGAAAAAGCGACGAGCAGGGAGCCGTAGCCCTCAATGATGGCGCGCAGCTTCCTGAGTTTATCATCTAAAGGGGTCATTACCACTCTCCTGAATAACGATGGCGGTTTTGTCTGTCATGCTGCGGGCAAGAATAGAAACAAACAGTAATATAGTCAAGTTTGCTGCTGCGCTAGCAGCGATATGCGCAGGATATTCTACTCCGACAGGCGAATATTCCTCACTGCATGGCGGCTACTGCGGCAGCTAAAAAAAGAACCTTGCGAGTTTTGCGAGCAATAGCAGCATGTTACCAGCTGACGCGGATTTGGCACGAGAGTTGATAAGGATACGTTGCAGAGAGGGAGGGCGCTATGCACACAAGGAGCATTGGTACCACGATGCTTGTGGTTGCGGCAGTATCAATAGTGGCGGTGCTGGCGCTGTATGTCAGGGTCGGTGCCACGGCCGACAAGATTGCGGTTATCAGCACCGGCGGCATGACGTGTGAAAACTGCGCCGGCACAATCCGCAAGGCGCTGGAAAGGGAAAAGGGGGTCGCCGCCACCGAGGTGGATGTTGCCGGCGGCTGGGTGGTCGTCGGGTTTGACTCGAAAATGACACGGCCTGACATCCTAGCGGATAAAGTCAGCGCAACCGGCTTTACCGCTGCGCTCCATTCGCTGCTTTCACCGGAACAGTTCAGGCAGCGTACCGGCAGGGATATCGGCAATGACAGAGGTGCCAGCGGCTGCTGCGGCAGCAAGGGCGGCGGCTGTAACGCCAGCCGGCAAAAAAGCTGATCTAGGAGATGACATGCAAGGACAGGGTTTAAAAAGAGTTATCAGAACGGTTGTCATCGGCGGCATGCTGCTGACGGCAACAGCTGCCGTCGCCTTTTCCCTTGGCAAATACGAGCGGGTCAAGGCAGTGTCCGGAACCGTAGCCATTCCGCTAACCAAGGTTGCTGACGGCAAGGCGCACTTTTTCAAGGTTGCGGATGGCGGCAAGGAAATCGCCTTCTTTGTGGTCAAGGGTGCCGACGGCACTGTCAAAAGCGCCTTCGATGCCTGTGATGCCTGCTATAAAGACAAGAAGGGGTATGAGCAGCAAGGTGATAAGATGAACTGCAAAAACTGCAACCAGAAATTCGTCATCAACCGCATCGGCCCCAACAGCAGCGGCGGCTGCAATCCTGCCTATCTGCCGCATCGGCAGGCTGGCGGCAAAATAGTATTCTCCCTTGCCGACCTGCAGGCCGGCGCCCGTTTCTTTTAAAATTTTCCAGGAGCAGTTACCCGCCATGAATCTGCAGACCATAGCCATCAACAACCTCAAGCGCCGCAAGGCAAAGATGGCGTTTCTTACCATCGGCCTGGCGGTGGGGATCGCCACCATTGTCACGCTCCTTACCCTGAACCGCTCCATGTCCGGCGATATCGAGCGGAAGATGGAGGAATTCGGGGCAAACATCCTGATCACACCGCAGAGTAACGGGCTGAACATGAACTACGGCGGCATCGGGCTGGGAGGGGTGACCTTTGATCAGCGGGAGATTCTTGAGAGTGATCTGCAGAAGATCAAAACGATTGCCAACAGTAAAAACATTGCCGCAGTCTCTCCCAAGGTGCTGGGCGGCATCAGAGTCGGCAGTCATGACCTGCTCCTGGCCGGGGTTGACTTTGCCAGTGAACTGAAGATGAAGCAGTGGTGGCAGGTTTTTGGCGCTGTTCCGCAGAGCGAAGACGAACTGCTGCTTGGCAGTGACGCAGCAAAGGTGCTTGCTGTTGAAACAGGCGACAGTGTGAAGTTCGGCAACGGGACTTTCAAGGTGAGCGGCGTACTGGAGCAGACCGGCTCGCAGGATGATGCCTTGATCTTTGCGTCGCTGCGCAAAGCGCAGCAGCTGCTCGGCAAGGAGGGAAAGATCACTATTGCCGAGGTGGCGGCCCTCTGTTCCGGCTGCCCCATTGGCGACATGGTGACGCAGATAGCGGAGAAACTGCCGGAGGCAAAGGTCTCGGCCATTCAGCAGGTGGTTGCCGGGCGACTGAAGACGCTGGAGCAGTTCAATCGCTTCTCCATGGGTGTGGCGGCGGTGGTTGTCTTTATCGGCTCCCTGATAGTGCTGGTAACGATGATGGGGAGCGTCAGCGAGCGCAAGACCGAAATCGGCGTTTTCCGGGCAATCGGTTTCCGCAAAAGCCATATCATGCGGATCATCCTCTGCGAAGCTGCCCTGATCAGCCTGCTTGCGGGTCTGCTTGGCTACGGCATAGGCATGCTGACGGCAAAACTTGTTCTGCCGTATATGGCGGAAAGCGGCGCTGCAAAGCTTGTCTGGGACGCAGCTATCGGTATCGGGTCAGTGCTGCTGGCGCTGCTGCTCGGGATTCTGGCCAGTATGTATCCGGCAAGTCAGGCGGCAGGGATGGAGCCGACCGAAGCGCTGCGGGCGCTGTGAAATTGAGGGAGTATGAAAATGCCGATCATTGAAACAACAAGCCTGCAGAAGGAGTACGGCCGCGGCAGGGAGAGTGTCGCAGCGCTGCGCGGCCTGGATCTCAGTATCGCTGCCGGCGAATTCGTTACCATCATGGGCGAGTCCGGTTCGGGCAAGAGCACGCTGCTCGCTGTACTTGGCGGCATGAGCCAGCCGACATCAGGCGAGATAACCGTAGCCGGGGAGAGGCTGTATCAGCTCCACCCCGAAAAACTGGCCGATTTCCGGGCAGCGAATCTCGGCTTTGTCTTCCAGTCATTCCATCTTATCCCCTATCTGACGGCACTGGAGAATGTCATGCTGCCGCTCGCCATCGTCAAAGGCAAGGCGGCCGCCAAAAGGGGGGCGGCACTGGCAGCTCTTGCCCGGGTCGGGCTTGGCGGCAAGCCGGAGCGACTTCCCAACCAGCTCTCCGGCGGAGAGCAGGAGCGTGTCGCCATTGCCCGGGCCATTGTCAACAGTCCTAAAATACTGCTGGCTGACGAGCCGACCGGCAACCTCGATTCCAGGACGAGTGAAGAGGTAATGATGCTTTTTCGCGAGCTGAACAGTGCCGGACAGACCGTGGTGATGGTGACGCATAACCATGAAAACGGCGCGTATGCCGATAGAACCATTTCTCTGAAGGACGGGCTGGTGGTGGGTCGTTAACTCTTCTTCAGGGGGAGGGAAAGCGGCTGTGCTGCAAATGAAAAGGGACAGCCTGACAAGCTGTCCCTGGTGAATGTTATGGCTGGGGTGCGAGGATTCGAACCTCGGAATAACGGAGTCAGAGTCCGTTGCCTTACCGCTTGGCGACACCCCAAAAAGAGTAGTTTTTATAGCAGGTAACTCCCTATTATTCAAGCAGGAATTATCTGTGCCTTTATATATTGGCAGGTTAGCATCATTGCTGTGTATAATTTGTATAGCTCAACTACTGTCATCACTAATTTTTACCTGTCAACGACAGTGGATACTATCTCCACTAATAAACACCACACGTCGCGACTATACGGCCTAATTACGGCATATCTTGTCATCCCTTATATTGTGAATCAGTAATCTCAATGCAGTTTATCTCCGCTATTTGGCCTCTATGTCATTAAATGCGACAAGTTTTGCGTATTAATATCACTTTGAGATAAAATAGTCTGCTTATTTGCATTAACTCTGGCACATGTATGTTTTGCGTAAAAGTTACAGTATTCAATGATATTGGTAGGTTGTTAATGTCCTACGTTTTAGGCGCCGGTCTAAAATGCAATATATCTGCAGAAATAATTATGGGCACACTCCATGCTTGCCTTAATGAGAAGCGAAAGCGATGAGAGTGCAGGTTTGTTTGATGTGGAGGGCAGTGTAATGAAAATTTGCCATGCGCCAACTGAACGAATCGACAGACACCGTGGGAGTTCAGTAAGAGCTTGAAGAGGAGTAAGCATGGTAAGGATACATAATGTTTATTGAAATCCATACTCATACCACTGAACATTCCCCATGCGGCAAGATATCTGCTGTCCAACTGGTTAGTTTCCTGATGAGACAGGGTATTGAAGGCGTTGTGTTGACTGACCATCATTACCTATGGACTGACAAGGAGCTTGCTCTGCTGAAGGAGCAGAATGGTATACCAGAATCCTTTCTTCTACTTTCAGGACAAGAAGTGACTACAAGTGATTTCGGAGATGTATTGGTATATGGAGCGGATGAATCAATTCAGCCAGGGATAAGTCTCAATGCACTACGCAAGCGGGTTCCAGGTGCCGCAATAATATGGGCGCATCCGTACCGTGGGATGTGCAGACCCACTGCACTTGAGCTTATGGATGCCTCTTTCGATGCTATTGAAATACTGAACCCTCATCAGAGTGAAGAGGGTAATGCCACAGGGCTTCGTGATTGGCAGGATTGGGGTTTTATAGCTACCAGTGGCAGTGATATTCACTCTGACCTCCTACCATCACTTTATCCATCAAAATTCGATAACCCTATCCATAATATTGCAGAGCTAGTGTCTGCATTAAAAAATGGCGCTTTGACACCGGTAGAAAGTTACCCATGCTTATCGTGAAGTTCATGAGGCACTAAAAATACTTCTGGGGATTCGAAGGTGCTGAGGCGAGGTAGTTGAATCTAATCGTGATTTGCCGAGTAATATGCTCTGCAAAGCTCCTGATATAGATCCGCCGCGGGTTTCCCTGCAGGGCCTGGACTTCCTTCAGAACCGCAGGCACTCATCAGATTCAGAGAGCAGCCTTTTCAATCTTATAGGAACGGATCTTTTCTTTCAGTAGATCGGGGTTTTTAATATTTATCAAAACAGCTTCTTTGACAGGCCCGGAAGCTGTCGAAAGCTCAAGGTCACCTATGCGCAACAACCGTTGGCCCATACTTTGCGTGACGTTGATCGTTCGTATGTCGCGGATATCTATTTCTACGGATCTCTTGGAAAGTATGCCTGAGCGGCAGATAATCCTTTGATTGGTAACCGTAAAGTGGTTGCTATGCCGGGCTATGTAAATCGCAGCGAACATAATTACCGGCATGATTAACAAATATATTCCCCAGGCT
>JAGFXN010000193.1 GCA_017861215.1 Deltaproteobacteria bacterium
GTTGCCATTGATATTCCGGTCGTTGCTCATATAGGCCTTACCCCGCAGTCGATTCACCGCATGGGTGGCTACAGGGTTCAGGGGAAGAAGCAGGAGCAGGCGGAACAACTGCTGGAGGATGCTCAGGCAGTTGCCGAGGCAGGGGCTTTTGCTGTTGTCCTTGAGGGGATTCCGCAAGGGCTGGCCGCCAGGATAACGGCAACGCTGTCGATTCCGACAATCGGTATCGGCGCTGGCGCCGGCTGCGACGGACAGGTGCTGGTGATTCACGATATTCTGGGGCTGTGCGAAAAGTACTCGCCGAAGTTTGTAAAAAGATACGCCGATCTCCGGGAGACCATGACAGCTGCTGTCAACTCCTATATTGCCGAGGTAAAGACAGGTGCGTTTCCAGGAGATGAACACAGCTTCAACTGAAAACTGCCGCAACTGAAGAGGTCGCTATGGCCGTTACCGTCATCGAAAACAGCAGCGATATGCAGCGTTACGCCCTGAATGCCAGGCACGAAGGCAGAACAGTCGCCCTTGTGCCGACAATGGGGTATCTGCATGCCGGCCATGCCTCCCTGATGGCAGAGGGCCGGCGCCGCTCCGAGCTGCTTGTTGCCTCGATATTCGTCAATCCGGCCCAATTCGGCGTTGGCGAGGATTTCGAAAAGTATCCCCGGGATATGGAAGGTGATATTCGCATTGCCGCTGCTGCCGGCGTCGACGTCATCTTTGCCCCTGCCGCCGCCGCCATGTACCCTGCCGGCTATCAGACGTACGTCGACGTCGAGCGGCTGACTCTGCCGCTTTGCGGGGCGAGCCGTCCGGGACATTTCCGCGGCGTAACCACGGTGGTCTGCAAGCTTTTCGGGATTGTCCAGCCGCATCTGGCACTGTTCGGCAGAAAAGACTATCAACAACTGGCGGTTATCCGGCAGATGACAGCTGACCTGAACATGCCGGTAGAGATTATCGGGATGCCGATTGTCCGCGAAGCTGACGGTCTGGCAATGAGTTCACGCAATGCCTATCTCTCTGCTGCCGAGAGACAAAGCGCTCTCTGTCTCTGCCGGGGGCTTGCCGCAGCCCGGGCGCTCTTTGCCAGGGGAGAGCATGCGGTTACGGAACTGGTGCACGCCATCAGCTCCGTTATCGCCGCCGAAGAAGCTGCTGTTGTTGATTACATAGAGTTACGCGACCAATTGACGCTTGAACCGGTCTCTCAGGCCGACGGCAGCACGCTGGCAGCTGTTGCCGTCCGTATCGGCAAAACAAGGCTTATTGACAACTGTCTGCTTGGAGAGGAGTAAGCAATGAACCGCAAGATGCTGAAGAGTAAAATCCACCGGGCAACTGTCACCGGTGCCGACCTTCATTATGAGGGGAGTGTCACCATTGACCTGGATCTGATGGAGGCTGCCGACATCATTTCTTACGAGGCGGTGGCAGTCTGGAACGTGACCAACGGCAGCAGGCTTGAGACGTATGCCATCGAAGGGGAGCGCGGTTCCGGCGTGATCTGCCTGAACGGAGCGGCAGCCAGGCTGGTCGCACCCAGGGATCTGGTGATTATCGCCAGTTTTGTTGATATGCCGAATCTTGAAGCCCTGAACCATGAGCCGAAACTGGTGTTTGTCGACGATAGCAACCGGCTGCTGCCGACGCGCCAGGAAGAGGCCGGGCAGGCTAAATTGAAGAAAGTGGTCTGGTAGCGCGTCTGATGAGGATCTATGGTGCTTCCTATATCCTGCCGATGAATGCTCCTCCTGTTCCCGGGGGGGGGATTGCCGTTGATCAGGGGCGTATTGTTGCCGTCGGCAGGCTGGCTGATCTGCGCCAGTCATTTGCCGCTCCGGTAGAAGAGTACCCTGACTGCATTCTTATGCCGGGACTGGTAAATGCCCACACGCATCTCGAACTGACCCACTTTCCTGCCTGGCGGCTGCGCCATGGCCTGCATTACTCGCCCCGCAGCTATGTTGACTGGATCATTCAGGTCATCAAGGTGAAACGCACTCTCAGCCTGGCAGAGCTTTCAGCCTCCCTGCTGGAAGGGTTGAAGATATCCCTGCAGAGCGGCACCACCATGGTCGGTGATTTCCTGAGTGACCGGCGACTCTTGCCGTTTTATGAGAATGCCGCCATTTCCGGCAGGATCTATCTGGAATTCATCGGTCAGGACCCATCCCGATACGCTCACCTGCTGGCGGATTTAGATGAAGATGTTTTTCAGCTGCCGTCACCGTTTCTAGCCGGTCTTGCCCCCCATGCACCGTTTACCGTGTCAGGAGAACTGCTGCAGTCGCTTTTAGAAACTGCCCGTCACAAAGGTCTGCCGCTAGCCATGCATCTGGCCGAGTCAGCAGCGGAGAGCGGTTTTTTCCGGGACACCTCCGGCGGCATCGCCGCCGATCTCTATCCTTTTGTGGGGTGGCATGACTATCTGCCTGCTCCGCAGCAGACGACACCAACCGGGTGGCTGGCTGCCGCCAATGCGTTATCTGCCGATTTCCTGGCAGTGCATGGCGTGCATCTGGAAAAGGCGGATCTGGAGCTGCTCAAAGCAGCCGGCAGCGCAGTCGTTCTGCTGCCGCGCAGCAATGAAAACCTTGCCGTCGGCAGGGCTCCGGCAGCTGCGCTGTTGCAGGCAGGGATACCGCTGGCGCTTGGAACTGATTCGCTGGCGAGCAGCGACTCCCTGTCACTCTGGGATGAGATGCGTTTTCTGCTGGATTCGTTCCCGCAGCTGTTTGCGCCGGTTGATGCTGTCAGGATGGCGACAGTCAACGCTGCTGCAGCCATCAAGCGTGATGGCGATGCCGGTTCTCTCGAACCAGGCAAGCAGGCTGATTTTCTGGTGATTCAACCGCAAAAACTGCCGGCTGCGGCAAGGCTTTACGAGCAGCTTCTGGACCACGCCAGGGTTGTGGGTGTCTGGTGCGCCGGGAAAAAAGTGGTAACTTCCTAGAAGTGGAAACGGTATAACTGCAGATGAAGAAACACGTCAATCCATACGGATAGCGTGTAATTGATGTTGTTATAGGTAACAGGAGAAATCGTGCTTGACAGAAGCAGTTGCAAAAGAGGTTTCACTCTGGTCGAACTGCTGATTACGGTTGCCCTCCTCGGCGTCCTGGCAACGATAGCCTTCGCGCAGTTCGCTGCCTACCGGCAAAAAGGGTATAACTCTGCAGCAGTCAGCGATCTGAAAAATGCCAAGACCGTGTTGGAAGCATATTACGCCAATAACCAGTTCTATCCATAACAAGTCTATCGTTTCACGAGTCGTTGCGCCGCTAATCCGTTAGCGGGCCTATGACATCCCTTCCGAACAGCGACATATTCCCCATTACAGCGTCAGCTCCCGGTGCCCCTGACATAGCTGGTCCCGCAACAACGCCACCTCTTCGTTCTCCAGGTACTCATCGAAGCTCATGACGCGGTCAATTATTCCCGCCGGAGTGATTTCGACGATGCGGTTGGCCACGGTAGCGACAAACTGGTGATCATGGGAGGAGAACAGCATCACCCCGCTGAAGGCGATCAAGCCGTTGTTGAGGGCGGTGATCGACTCCAGGTCAAGATGGTTGGTCGGTTCGTCAAGAATCAGGGCATTGGCGCCGGAGAGCATCATCCGGGACAGCATGCAGCGCACCCGTTCGCCGCCGGAAAGCACGCTGGTCTTTTTCAGCGCCTCTTCGCCGGAAAAGAGCATCCTACCGAGAAAGCCACGGGCGAAAGACTCCCCTTCGGCAGGCGGTGAATACTGGCCGAGCCATTCGACCAGGTTCAGGTCGGCGGTGAAATAGTCGCTGTTCTCCTTCGGAAAGTAGGAGGGAGTGATGGTGATCCCCCAGCGGAAGCTGCCGCTGTCAGGCTCCAGTTCACCGGCGAGGATCTGGAAAAGGGTGGTCTTGGCCAGGCTGTTGCCGCCGACCAGGGCAATCTTGTCTTCCTTGCGCACGATAAGTTGAGGTTTTTCAGTACCTCAACGCCATCGATCTTTTTACACAGCCCGTCAATTTCCAGGATAACGTCGCCGCACGGCCGCTCCGGTTTGAAGACGACGTACGGGTATTTGCGTGAAGAGACCGGCATCTCCTCGACAGTCAGCTTCTCGAGAAGTTTCTTGCGCGATGTGGCCTGTTTCGCCTTGGAAGCGTTGGAGCTGAAGCGCTGGATGAATTCCTTCAATTCATTCGCCTTGTCGGTGACCTTACGGTTATCGTCCTGCTTCTGCTTGAGGGTCAACTGGCTCGCCTGGTACCAGAAATCGTAGTTGCCCACATAGACCTTGATCAGGCCGAAGTCGATGTCGGCAACGTGGGTGCAGACCTGATTGAGGAAGTGGCGGTCGTGGGAGACGACGATCACCGTGTTCTGGAAGCGGAACAGGAAATCCTCCAGCCAGGCGATCGACTTGAGGTCGAGGTGGTTGGTCGGCTCGTCCAGCAGGAGCACGTCCGGGTTGCCGAACAGAGCTTGGGCGAGGAGCACGCGAACCTTGTCGCCGCCTTCGAGTTCCTTCATTTTTTTGTGGCGCAGCTCTTCCGGAATGCCGAGGCCGTTCAGCAGCACCGCCGCCTCCGACTCCACTTCATAGCCGTTCATTTCGGCAAATTCGCCCTCAAGTTCTGCAGAGCGGATGCCGTCCTCTTCGGAAAACTCCGCCTTGGCGTAAATCGCCTCCCGTTCGGCCATTACCCGGTAGAGACGTTTGTGTCCCATTATCACCGTGTTGAAGACGGTCTCCTCGTCGAAAGCGAACTGATCCTGGCGGAGAACCGCGATCCGTTCTCTGGGGCCGACCAGTACCTCTCCCTTATCAGCCTCTGCCTCACCGGCCAGGATCTTCAGAAAGGTGGATTTGCCGGCGCCGTTGGCACCGATCAGGCCGTAGCAGTTCCCCGGAGTGAACTTGATGTTGACGTCTTTAAAGATAACCCTCTTGCCGTAGGC
>JAGFXN010000194.1 GCA_017861215.1 Deltaproteobacteria bacterium
TACATACCGGTAGTCGTAATCACCCTTTAGATAGGCAGATATGTTCACCTTGCAGGCAGAGTCACTGATGGACTTCAGCCGTATCGAGTAGCTGAATACCGGAACGACTGACTTCACCGGTACCCTGGAATTGCCGTCAGAGTAATTCGTAATAGGGCCCGTCGCAAGCAATGTTCCGCTCCCCCTGATAGCATCAGTTTCAATAAACAGCCTGCTCTTGTTGCTTTGTACCGCAGGAATGCTCTCCTCTGCCAATACTCTTTGGATCCGGGCAAAAGTGTCGTCACAACCTGCAGCAACCTGTCCGGCGGGCACGAACCCCTTCGAAGGCTGATAATTGCGTACACAGCCGGCAGATGCCAGCACTGTTACACAGTGAAGCATAATAATGATACGCTTCGGCATTGCATGCCTCCTTCTTCGTCTAGCAGCATAGCTGCTTTTTGCAGTGGCCATAGATTGATCTCCGCGGGGCGATGGCAGCGAAAATCGTAGCTTCCCTGTCAAACAGGAGCGGTTCCGTCAGAGTCGCTTATCCGCGCTTACATGCAGTTGGCAATGCAGGCATTTGCGAAGGTACAACAGGGTCATGTCTTTCATGTGAAAATAGTTCCCGCACCGCGGACACCTGGCAAGGGCCGCAAAAAAGGCTATGGCGAACATGATGACGAGCCAGAATAAAAAGCCGACCAGCACTCCGTTGAACATCTTGATGGCGATTCCCATCAGCGGCAAATAGGCCAGGATTATCAGCCAGAGACACCAGCGGCGTCTGCGGATTGACTTCAGCCCCCTTTTCAGGGCGGCATTGTCAACAGCCTGACATTCGCTGTCCGCTGCAACTCCGTTACCGGGCATCGTTATCCCTCCGTAGCTACGTTTTGTTTCCGCCAAATGCCCGCAATCAGCAGTTCCAGCTGTTTGCAGCAAAGATCTTCCCGGCACGTTTCATCGCAAGCTTTACTACCCGCACCTGACAGGGGCGGCAACTGCAAACATGCAATCTTTGCAGAAAACAGCCAGATTAATGGCAATCAATTTATTGAAACAGCGACCAGATTGCAAGGGGTAATTCCTTTCCACAGCGGAAAGACTACCATCAGAAAGGCCAGAGCCCACCACACGGCCCCAGACGCGATCATGAACTGTTGACGCCGCGCAACTTAACACTGGACTGTCTCCACCCTCGTTACGCATAATCTCCAGAAAAAAAGGAGCCGGACGGACGTAGGTAATCGTCACGAGACCGTGGGCAAACCAGATTTCTGCTGAATTTGAGCGAAATAGTGACCCTGTTTGGCGAAAATGGGAATACGGGCCGATGAACCGCTTGCGCAGTAGAGTAATCCTACAACCGGCAGTCTCCTCCACAGGTGCAATCATGGGCAACCGCTACATGCAACCGCTTCGAATAACGATCCAGTGGCTTTATCTTCTGTTCATCATCTGGCTCGGCAGCCGCTTTTACCAGTTTGTCGCCCACTTCCGCAGCGGCGGCGTGACTCCAGCGGTCGAGCGCCCGGACGGGATCGAAGCGTTCCTCCCCATTGCCGCCCTGCTTGGGCTGCGCGACTGGTTCCACTCCGGCAGTATCAATCCGGTACACCCGGCAGCCGTCGTCATCCTGCTGACGGTCATCAGCCTCTCGCTGCTGCTGCGCCGCTCCTTCTGCTCGTGGATCTGCCCGGTCGGCACGCTCGAGGAACTCCTCTGGAAGCGCGGCTTCGTCCTGTTCAAACGGAATCTCCGTCTGCCGCAGTGGCTCGATGTCATCCTCCGCAGCCCGAAATACCTGCTGCTGGCGTTTTTTCTCTATTCCATCTTCCTGCTGATGCCCCCTGCCCAGGTAAGCGCTTTCATTGCCTCCGACTACAACAAGATCGCCGATGTGCGGCTGCTCGATTTTTTCCTCAACCTCTCCGGCTGGCCGCTGATCTTCATCGGCGTCCTGCTGCTCCTCTCCCTGCCGCTGCGCAACCCCTTCTGCCGCTTTCTCTGCCCCTATGGAGCGCTGCTGGGGCTGATAGCGGTTTTCTCTCCGGCAAAGGTGACCAGAGACCACGGCACCTGCGTCGCCTGCGGCGTCTGCAGCCAGTTCTGCCCGACATATATCCCGGTCATGCAGAAGACGCGGGTCCATTCGCCCGAATGCATCGGCTGCTGGCGCTGTATCAGCCACTGCCGCGCTGAAGGGGCGCTCGCCATGAAGCTTCCCGGCCGGAAAATCGCCATTCCGGGAATCATTTTTGCGCTGCTGGTTGTCCTCATCTTTCTGGGGGGAACTGTTACCGGGAAACTGGGCGGTCACTGGAAATCCGCGGTAACTGCAGCAGAGTATGGCAGGCTGCTGAAATAGAGGCTCGGGGCAGAGCAGCAAGTATGGCGCAGTTTTTTTGCTCTTCTCTGGCATCAAGAAAAGTCAGTGGTATAATTAAGCTTATTTCACGGTTTCAAGGAGGCTTGTCATGTCCATGATGCAGGAATTCAAGGAGTTTGCCGTTAAAGGGAGCGTGGTTGATCTGGCTGTGGGTGTCATCATCGGCGGTGCTTTCGGCAAGATTGTCACATCTTTTGTCAGTGACATTGTCATGCCGCCCCTCGGGATGGCCATGGGTAAGGTGAACTTCACCGATCTTTTCATCGATCTCTCCGGAAAAGGGTTCACCTCCCTGAAGGCGGCAAAAGATGCCGGAGCGCCGGTTATCAGCTACGGCGTATTCATCAATACGCTCCTGGATTTTGTGATCATCGCCTTTGTTATTTTCATGGTCATCAAACAGATCAACCGCTTGAAAAAAGAGCCGGCTCCGGCTCCGCCAAATACCAAGGATTGCCCCTTCTGCTGCTCAGCCATACCGATGCCGGCCACGCGCTGTCCACACTGCACCTCCGAGTTTGCCTAGAAATTCGCCCGGGCAGCAGCTGACCGGCAGTTTGCCGGCAGGAACATCTTCTGGAAGAGCATTCTGCCAGGGATATTGCTGTGTGGCAGTTGGCGTCTTCATCTGGCTGCAGAGCGGACAGCAATGTGATTGCTGCGGGGAGGTCTACCTGTTGCCGGTGAATCTGCTGTAGAGTGCCGGCAGCAGGGCAAAAAGGCCGAGTAGCGCAAATGATGCGAGGAGCTGCGGCGAAGCAATAGAAGAGACTGAATCAATTTTAGCAAGAGAGGAGCCGGCATTCACATAGACAAACGCACCGGGGATTATCCCGAAAAATGTGCCGATGACAAAGGTGCGCAGCGGCAGTCGGGTAATGCCGGCTGCCAGGTTGATCAGAAAAAACGGAAAGAGCGGTACCAGCCGCAGAAACAGCAGATAGTTGAGACCTCTCCTGGCGAGTTCCCTGTTAAGCCCCTCCAGCCTATCACCGAATTTCCCGCGGACGAAATCACCGGCAAGATAGCGGGTGACGAGAAATGACAGTATGGCACCGATAGTGGCCGCGGTCACCGCACAGACTGTCCCGGTAAGCGTGCCGAACAGCGCTCCGGCAGCCAGCGACATGACCGCGGCGCCGGGGAGGGCAAGCGCGGTCTGGACGATGTAGACGGCAATGAACGCCGCCAGCACCGCCGGAGCATGGGAAGTGTAGTAGGCCTGCAGTAACTGCCGATGTTCCTTCAGCGCAGCGAGCGAAAGGAATCGCCCTAGGTCAAACCAGAAGAAAAGGGCGACGAGCAGGACAACGGCAGCCAGAAGAAACTGTTTACCTCTGGACATGCGGCCTCCCTACTCGTAGCGGAGTGCATCGATCGGGTTGAGGGAAGCTGCTTTTCTGGCGGGATAGAAACCGAAAAAAATGCCGATGACTGCCGAGAAGAAGAAGGCGATCGATACCGACTCGACCGAGATGAGCGTCGGCCAGGAGAGCAGATTGGAAACAACTGTAGCGCCGGCCGCGCCGAGGATTATACCGGTAATGCCGCCGATCATGGTGAGGAGCACGAAACTGCAGCAGGATGTCGTTACGTCGGGCACCGATAGCCATCCTGATGCCGATTTCGCGGGTGCGTTCCGTTACTGAGACCAGCATGATGTTCATGATGCCGATGCCGCCGACGATCAGCGAAATGGAGGCGACGGCGCCAAGCAGCAGCGACATCGCCTTGGACGACTGTTCGGCAACCGCCAGAATCTCGGAAAGGTTGCGGGTCGAGTAGTCCGGATCCTTGCTGTTGGTGATCCGGTGCCGCTGGTCAAGCAACGCCTTGATCTCCTCCTCCGCTTTGCCCAGCAGATCCTCACTTTTGGCTTTTACCATGATCGCCCCGACCATGTTCGGCCTCTGGGTGCGGACAAGATTGCGCTGCGCCGTCCGCAGCGGCACAAAGATCGAGTCGTCCTGATCCTGCCCCTGCGGCGACTGCCCTTTGCGGTCGAGGATGCCGATGACCGTGAACGGTACTTTCTTGATACGAATGATCTTGCCGACCGGATCGTCCGAGCCGAAGAGATTCTCGGCAACCGTCTGTCCGAGCAGGCAGACCTTGGCGGCACCGTCGACATCCTGCTGCTCGATGCTGCGACCGGCAGCTACGCCCCATTCGCGGATGGCTAACAGTTCCGGGGTAGTCCCCATGACAACCGTGGACCAGTTCATGTTGCCGTAAACTGCCAGTGCCGTGCTTCTCGTTGTCGGTGCCGCTGTCTCGACCGAAGGGCATTCATTGACGATCGCCTTGGCATCATCACTGGTCAGCGTCTGCGCCCCGCCGCTGCCGGTGCGGAGCCCGCCGCTGGTGGTCGAACCGGGAAGGACAAGGATGATGTTGCTGCCGATGCTGGCTATCTGCTGGGAGATGACATGCCTGGCACCGGAACCGACCGCCATCATGGCAATCACCGCGGCAATGCCGATGATGATGCCGAGCATGGTCAGAAAGGAGCGCATCTTGTTGGTACGCAGGGCACGGAGGGCTATTTTAAGGGTCTGGAGAAAGTCCATTATTTTGTATCGCCGATAATGAGACCGTCACGGAACGTGATGCGCCGCCCGGCATACGCCGCCACATCCGCCTCGTGCGTAACCATGATGATCGTTATCCCCTGCCGGTTGAGAGCGGTAAAGAGGGTCATGATCTCTGCACTGGTGCTGCTGTCAAGGTTGCCGGTCGGCTCGTCGGCAAGGATGACCGCCGGATCGTTGACCAGCGCCCGGGCAATTGCCACGCGCTGCTGCTGACCGCCGGAAAGCTGGCTGGGATGATTGTTCTCCTTGCCGGCCAGCCCGACCATCTCCATGGCTGCCAGAGCCTTGACGTGCCGATCCTTTGGCTGAAAGCCGGCATAGATCAGCGGCAGTTCCACATTCTCCACCGCCGGGGTTCTTGCCAGCAGGTTGAACCCCTGAAAGACAAAGCCGAGCTTTCTGTTCCTGATCTCCGCCAGCTGATTGGCGTTCATACCGCCGACATCGACTCCGTCAAGCAGGTAGCTGCCGGAAGTCGGCCGGTCCAGACAGCCGAGCACGTTCATGCAGGTTGACTTGCCGCTCCCGGAAGCCCCCATGATGGCCACAAACTCACCCGGTGCAACATCAAAGGATACCCCTTTCAGTGCTGCAAACTGCTGGTCCCCCATGCTAAACACCCGGCGGATATCGGTGAGCGAAATGACACGGTTCATATATTAGAAGGGCCTCCCCATCGGGCTTCCCGTGCTGCCGCTCTTCTTCTTCGCATCGCCGCCGCTCTGCTCGATAATCACCTCATCACCCTCTTGCAGCGCTCCTTCAACCAGCTCTATGCTATTGCTGCTGGCAATGCCGGTCTTGATCGGCACCGCCACCGGCTTGCCGTCCTTGAGCACGAAAACCTGCTGGCTGCCGCCTTTGCGTTCGCCCTTGCCGGCAGCAGTGGCCGCCCCCCCCTGTTTGTCCTTGCCGGCGGCAGACTTGCTTTCAACCCCTTTGGGCTTGAAACGGAGCGCGGCAGGTGGAATCTTCAACACGTCATCCTTTTTCGCCACCTGAATGGAGACATTGGCTGTCATTCCCGGTTTCAGCTTGAGTTCGGAATTATCGACATTGACAACGACGACGTAAGTGACCACGTTCTGGGTAATAACCGGAGAGGAGCGGATCTGCACCACCTTGCCAATGAATTTCTGCTCCGGATAGGCATCGACCGTAAAGGTGGCGGACTGCCCGAGAACCGCCCGGCTGATGTCCGCCTCGTCAACACTCACCTCAATCTGCATCTTGGTGAGATCCTGGGCAATGGTGAAGAGTGTCGGCGTCTGGAAAGAGGCGGCAACCGTCTGGCCGACATCGATGGCGCGGGAGATGACAACCCCGTCAACCGGTGAGCGGATGATGGAGTAGCGCAGATTGGTTCTTGCCTGCAGCAGCGCCCCCCTGGTCTGCGCCAGCGAGCCTTCGGCGGCCCGGAGAGAGCTCTTTGCCGACTGCAAGGCTGTCTCGGCCACGTCATAGTCACTCTGCGAGATGATCCCGTCAGCCAGCAGCTTTTTGTTGCGCTGCAAGGTACGGTCGGCATCAGCCAGCACGACTTTTGCCTTCATCAGGTTGGCCTCGGCGCTGAGCGCATTCCCCTGCGCCTGCTCGACAGCGGCATTGAAGAGAGACGGGTCTATTTCGGCAATCGGCTGCCCTTTCCTCACCGGGGAGTTATAGTCGACATACAGCTTCTGGATCGTACCGGAGACCTGGGTACCGACCTGAACAGTGGTTACCGCCGAGAGGTTGCCGGTTGCCGCGACCGTGGCAACGACCGAGCCCCGCTCGACCTTCATGCTCTTGTAAGTGATTTCCGGTTTTCTGGATTTGACGGCATACAAGCCGGCGGCTGCAAGGACGATGACAGCGGCGGCAGCAATAAGATATTTATTCATGGACTCCTCAAACATCGCCTACAAAGTCATGATACGGATAATCAGCATACCACCCTTTCCCTCTCCCGGCGAAACAAAAAAACCCCCTGTCGTCTGCTGACCAGGGGGCATGTTCTTGTCCGCCCACCGTTATCAGCCGGTGGGCCTGCTAGGGCAACCCTCCTTGCAGCGGGTTACCGGGCGAAGCATATAAATTGTTGTCCACATTTTCGTTAGGTCTCCTTCCGGAAATAAGCGTTCCGTTCGTGAAGTTCCTCGAGGTACTGTAAATATAATCCCGCCCCAGGGGATTGTCAACCTGACCGGAAAAATAATCTGTAGTTAGTTTCAAAAAATGCTCGGCACTATACACCGAAAGCCAGCCGGTGCTCCCGCTTGAGCAGCTCCAGCGACGTTCCTTCGATGAATCCCCAGGGGAGTTCCTCCTCCAGGGGAATAACCCGCGTCGCCTCCCTTTCGGCATCCAGCCCGAGCTCTTTGGCCGCCTTGCGCCAGCTCCCGGTCTCATCAGCCTTGAGGATGAATGCGGACAGACTTCTGTCGCCTCTGGAAAGCAGCGCCTGCAGCAGCGCCTCTTTGAGACTTTCCGCCTGCAGCGAGACGTTCGACAGCCGCCGCACCCCCTTCTTCAGCAGCTCCAGCCTCTTTTCCAGGAGTTTCTGCGGCAACATGCCGCACCACTGAAACGGCGTAAACG
>JAGFXN010000195.1 GCA_017861215.1 Deltaproteobacteria bacterium
AGGAAAGGGACAACTGCTGCAGACAGCATGCTAAAAGCCGGACATCTTTTCCGGCAACGGTATTCTACTGTTAGCACCGATGCCGAGTTGGCCGAAGGCATTGTCGCCCCAGACGTACCAGTCTTTGCCGATCCTGGCCATTGACGATGAGCCGAACGCGCGGATTTCCGTTACGTCTTTCAAGGGAGCACCTGCGGCATCTGCCAGCACCTGCACCGCAACCGGGCTGTCAAGATTGCTGCTGGCCTGATTGGTGACATTGCCGAGTTGCCAGAAAGCATTGTACCCCCATGCCCAGACAGTACCGTCACGAAGCAGCGCCAGGCCATGCTGAATCCCGGCAGCGACCTGGATAACATCGGTCAATGCAACGTCTGGAGCCTTGAGAACCTGGACGGGGATGTAACTGGACAGCGTAGTGTTGTTACCGAGTTGCCCGCTGTCATTATTGCCCCAGGCCCAGACTGTGCCATTCCTTGCCAAAGCGTAATTGAAGGCCCCTCCGGAAGCAATGGCGTCAATGCCTCCCGGTGGGAGCCCGGCTACAGCCGACGGAGATGCAAGAGCTCCGGTTGTCTTTGGATCAATAGCCAGCTGCCCGGAGCCGTTTAAACCCCACGCCCAGACAAGACCATTGGCTCGGGCAAGCGAATGATGGCCGTTTGCAGCAATGGAACTGATGTTGGAGAAGGTTGCTCCGCCGGCTTTGACCTGGACAGGTTTCACTCTGTAACCGGGATCTTTTTTTTCAGAGTCATCGAGATCAGTGTTTTCAGCCACGCCCAGCTGGCCGGCATCATTTTTACCCCATGACCAGAGAGTGTCGTCACTTTTCAGCGCCAGAGTGTGATAGGCGCCGGCAGCAACCGCCTTGGCCCCGCTGAAATTGACAACCGGCACCGGCTTGGCGCTGTATGTTGTCGAGTTGTTGCCCAGCTGGCCAAAGCCGTTATACCCCCAGCTCATCACTGTACCATCATTTAAAAAGGCAACCGAGTGCACGCCCCCGGTCGCAAAACCCTTGAAAGGGTAATAGGCGGCAAGAGTCCCGAGAGTATCCCTGCTCTTGAGATCCCCGGTACCAAGCTGTCCGAAGCCGTTATATCCGGTGGCAAGGGTGGTGTTATTTTTGAAAACCAGATTATGTGCATAAAAAATGGTAACCGAATTGGGGATGGTCTCTGACGAGGATGACGAGCCGCCGCAGGCAGTCAGACTCGCAAGAAGCAAAATGCCGGCCAGGTATTGCACAAGATTTTTCGGAATTGTAACCATTGACTACTCCCTTTAGATGAAAAAGCAGGCTATCTGCCGTTGCAGATTATCTCGGCTGACGTACCGGCGTCAGCTCCGTGAAACAGCCCCTTCCCCATGTAAACGCCGCCTTGAAAGCAGGCGGTATCCCCTGCGGGAAGAGGTATCCCTGAGGTATTGACAAGTGACAGGGAGAGCGGCGTCTGTGGCTCCCCCCCTTGCCGGCGCTCAAGCTTGAGCGGCAGCTTTTGCAAAGGGATGGCCTCCCCTTCATAGGCAAATCCGGAAGAGACAGCGGACTGAACCCTGGAGAGGCGGAGAGTCGCCGTTTCCCCTCTGGCAAGAGCCACCCCGGTGGCATGCAATTCAAGAACAGCTTCTCCAGGCTCCGCAACCCGCAGTTGATAGGAAGGGGTCCAGAGACGGTCGGCCTGGATCCAGGATGCGGTAACCCGCCCCTTCGCCGGGGTTACCCAGACTTTTACCAGAGAGCCGCCGCCTGCCTCATCCTTTTGCAGCGTGGCGCGACGTTCGGCAAGCCGAACAAGCTCCTTTTCGGTTTTTCGCTTCGCCTGGTACACCGACTCAAGCTGAGAGATGGCATAATCGGTACCCTGACGAATGGTGGAAAGCGGTTCAGGATTTGTTCTGGTGCGGCGCGGCGCTTTTGCACTCTGTGCTTTTGCAGCAGACTTGAAGATCTCTTCGCGGACAGAGAGTGCCTTCAACCGGTCATGAAGCAGTTCCTCACGGTCCGCCAGCGTTGCCAGCTCCCTGGCAATTTCCCTGGCAGGCTTCCGGGCAGCGGTAAGCACCCTGACGATGGTAACGCCCCTCTCCGGCCTGATCCGCAGAGAATCCGGCGTGGCGCCGGCAGGGAGAGAAAATTCAATATGCCCCTTCAGGGCGCTTTCCTGCTGCTCAACCAGCGCGCCATCAAGATAGAGCGTCAGACTCCTTGCTGCGAACGCCGGCAGCGGCGCAAGGACAAAAAGAAAGGAGAGTAGCGCAAGTTTCAACAGGGAAATCTGCATGCTGGCTCAGCGGATATCCAGGAGGATGACTTCAAAAACAAGGGTTGCATTGGGCGGTATGACTCCGCCGGCACCGGCAGCGCCATAACCGAGCGCAGCAGGAATCACCAGCTTGCGCTTGCCGCCGATCTTCATGCTCATGACCCCTTCATCCCAGCCGCGAATAACCTCGCCACTGCCTATGCGGAAAGAAAAAGGCTCATTGCGGTCAACGGAGCTGTCAAACTTTTTGCCGTCCGTCAGCCAGCCGGTGTAGTGCACCGTCACCATTTTGCCCTGCTGCGGCGAAGCGCCGCTGCCCGGCACAAGTTCCTCGTACTGCAGCCCGGATGCTGTAGTAACCATGCCTGCTGACATATTGCCAGCCGCTTTAGCTGCCATATCTTCCCCGCCTTTCTTTTGCTCAGGAGCAGCAGATTCTTTCTGTGCACAGGCAAAGAGTAATGTTGCTGCCAGCAGCAGCAACACGATGATCATTTTTTCAACTGAGCGCATCAAACATCTCCTTACCCTTCACGTATCACTTCAGGAAAGCAGGTGAACAAACAGTCCGGATCGAAGTTTTGGTTCAAACCAGGTAGACTTGGGCGGCATAATCATCCCGGCATCGGCAAGTTCCATCAGTTCGGCAATCGTCGTATGAAAAAGGAAGAAGGCGACTGCAAACTCGCCACTATCGACCAGGCGTTCCAGTTCTGCCACCCCCCGGATGCCGCCGACAAAATGAATTCTCTGGTCTGTGCGAGGGTTGCGCACTCCCAGCACAGGGCTTAAAAGATTATTCTGCAGAATGGAAACATCAAGGCGGGCAACAGGATCACCTTCGGCGAAAGAATCCTCCCGGGCGGAAAGTTCATACCACTTCCCGTCCAGATACATACCGAAAATGTGCCGCTGCAGGGTTTCCGGGCTGGCCGGAAGCGGGGTGATCTCGAAGCAGCGGCTTACCAGAGCCATATACTCAGCCAGGGTATGCCCGTTCAAATCTTTGACTGCCCGGTTGTACGGCATTATATTCAGTTCCGTGTCCGGGAAGATGACGGTAAGGAAGTAGTTATACTCCTCAAAGCCGCTATGGGAATGGTTGGCAGCTTTGCGCATCTCCCTGACACGACTTGCCGCCGCACTGCGGTGGTGACCATCAGCAACATACAGAGAAGGGATGGCAGCAAAAGCTGACGTAAAGGCCGTGATGATTTCCTGCTCACTGACAACCCAAAGGGTGTGGGAAACACCGTCATCGGTAGTGAAGTCATATTCCGGCAGAGCGGTGGTAACGGCTTTCAATAGTCCGTCTAGCTGCGCATCGTGGCGGAAAGTATAAAATACCGGCTCATCGTTGGCATCAAGCAGATCGATATGCCGTACCCTGTCCTCTTCCTTGTCCGCCCGGGTAAGTTCATGTTTTTTGATAACCCCGCTCTGATAGTCATCGACACCGGAGCAGACCACGAGGCCTGTCTGGACAATCGGCCCCATTTTCTGGCGATAGACGTAATAGCAATCGGTTTCTTCCTGAATGAGCACCCTGTCCGCAACAAAGGAGGCCAGGTTACTGCCGCCCTGCACATAAACCAGTTCAGAGTGGATATCGACATCTTCAGGGAGATCAATCTCCGGGCGGGAAATATGCAAAAAACTGTA
>JAGFXN010000196.1 GCA_017861215.1 Deltaproteobacteria bacterium
CGGCGCAGCAGCAACACCTGCCAGGCCGAGCTTGGCATCAAATTCGGCGCTTTTCAGGCGCCGGAGCATATCCTTGTGCTGCTCCTTCATCAACTCTTCAACAACCTGGTTCAGGTTGCCCATCTTGACGATATCGGCATAGCTCGTCTTCTTGGAGGCAATGATATTGCCGCCGCGATAGAGCAGCGTAATGATATGAGGGGAGTTGATGCCGCTATCCTCGGTCTGGATGTGGAAGACCTCTCCCTTGTATTGTATATTGTGATTATAGCCGACTACCATTGCTCCAACCTGTCCGCCAAATGACGTAATTGATGCAAACTATCATGAACATCAGCCGCTGGCAATAGCTCTGTTACCCAGCTTTCAGGCTGTCGCCAGAAGCGCCTTGACCTTTGCCACCGCCTCCATGGCATCCCGGGCATACAGATCGGCACCAATGCTGTCCGCATACTCCTGGGTTACCACGGCGCCGCCAACCATGGTGAAGGTTTTTACTCCGGCAGCCTTCAGCCGGGCCAGTACCGTCTCCATTTCCGTCATCGTTGTTGTCATCAGCGCCGACAGCCCGACAGCGTCAACCTGCAGCCTCTTTGCCTCGGCAACGATTCTTGCGGCGGCAACATTCTTGCCGAGATCGATCACCTCGAAACCGTGATTTTCCAGCAGGGTGCAGACGATGTTTTTGCCGATATCGTGGATATCGCCTTCAACCGTAGCCATCATGATCCTCCCGGCTGACGCCATCCCTGCCCCGTGCAGCTCTGCCTTCAGCCGGGCAAAAGCGCGCTGCATGGTCTCGGCGGAGCGCATCACCTGGGGCAGGAAGAAAAGGTTCTTCTCAAAGCGCCTGCCGACCTCCTCCAGCCCCGGCAGCAGCCCGTCGCTGCTTACCTGCATCGGCGTCAGACCATCGCTCAGGGCAGCTTCCACCAGGGCAGTAATCCCCTCTGCATCCCCGGCAATCACGGCGGCTGCCAGCCGCCCGCGGATATCGGCCGCTGCCGCCGGAGCATCGACCGGCAGCGCCGCACCGCCGGCAACGCCACGGTACGCCTCGATGTAATCCGCGGCATTGTCGTCCCTGCCGAGCAGCACCATTGCCGACCGGAAAGCCGCCATCATCGGCTCCTCCCTCGGGTTGATTATGGCGGCATCCAGCCCCGCTGCTATCGCCATGGTAAAGAATGCCGAAGAAATCAGCGGCCTTGCCGGCAGGCCGAAGGAGATGTTGCTCACCCCCAGCACCGTATTCAGGCCGAGCTTCTCTTTCACCAGCCTGACCGCCCGCAGCGACTCGAGCGCCCTTTTCTGCTCGGCGCTGACGGTGAGTGTCAAAGAATCGATGAGGAGATCGGCAGGCGCTATCCCCGCCGCACCGGCTCTCGCCTTGATCCTCTCCGCCACCTGCAGCCTCCCCTCGGCCGTCGGCGGAATGCCGGTTTCGTCGAGAGCAAGGCCGATTACTGCCGCGCCGTATTTCCTGACCAGAGGCAGTATCCGTGACAGGCTCTTCTCCTCTCCTGATACCGAGTTGATCAGCACCTTGCCGTCGGCGGACTTCAGTCCGCGTTCCAGAGCCTCGGGACTGGATGAATCGAGCACCAGCGGGACCTGCACCGCTCCGGTCACACAGAAGACAGCCCGTTCCATCGCTGCCGGTTCATCAATGCCCGGTGTACCGACATTGACATCAAGCAGCGTTGCGCCTGCCGCAGCCTGCTCCACCGCCTCCTTGCGTATGTAGGCAATTTTCCCTTCCCGCAGTTCGGCGGCAAACCCTTTCTTGCCGGTAGGATTGATCCGCTCGCCGATGATTGCCGTCCGGCAGCCTTCACCGAGGGCGACATAGCCGCAGCGGCTGGAGAGAAACGTGACCCCCTGCGTGCCGACCGGCCGGGCAAAAGGCCGGTTCAGCCCCTGCAGACCCTGCTTCATTGCCGCAATATGAGCCGGCGTCGTCCCGCAGCAGCCGCCGATTATCCTGACGCCAAGCGCCAGCAGCCGCTCGTGATACGCGACCATCTCGGCAGGAGTCCCGGGGAAGACTGTCTTGCCATCCCTGAGCTGCGGCAGGCCGGCGTTTGCCTGTGAAATCAGCGGCAGGTTTGTCACCCGGCGCATTGCCGCGAGAATGTCGTAAATGCCGTCAACGCCAAGGCCGCAGTTGGAGCCGACAATATCGGCGCCAACCGCCTCAAGCGTAATGGCGGCAGCCTCGGGCGACGTGCCGAGGACACTCCGGCCGTTATTGTCAAAAGTCAGCATGGCAATGACCGGCAGAGTCGCTGAAACCTCCCTGATGGCGATAATGGCGGCGCGGATCTCCTTGATATCGAGGAAGGTCTCCAGGGTTATCAGGTCGGCGCCGGCTTCAAGAAGCGCCTGTGCCTGTTCACGGTAGATTGCGGCCATACTGTCAAACGAGAGATCGCCGACCGGCTCGACAAAGCGTCCGGTAGGGCCGATGGAAGCGGCGACATAGACCGTGTTTCCGGCAGCCTGCCGGGCAATCGCCACCGCCGCAGCGTTGATTTCGTGCAGACGATTCTCAAGCCCGAAGTGCGCCAGCTTCTCGCGGCTGCCGCCAAAGGTATTGGTGACAATAATGTCGGCTCCGGCGTCAACATACTCCTGATGCACCGCTGCAACCACCTCCGGCATGGTCAGGTTCAGCTCTTCGGGCGACTGGCCCGGCTTCAGACCGCGCTCCTGCAGCATCGTCCCCATGGCGCCGTCCAGCACCAGAACCCGCTCGTGTATGGCTTTGAGAAAATCCGTTTTCATCACTTCTTTCCTTTCAGGTCGGCAGCTGCTGCCGGGCTCTTTTCCAGCGAGAAATCGGGAGCAAGAGGGGCGCGGATGTCAAGATGGCCTTTCAGCGTCTGCAGAGGCTTGCCATCCAGGGTGAACTGCACCATGCGGACTTGCGGATAGTTCAATGCCAGTGAATTGACTATGGCATAGGCAGCCATCATTTCGCTGTTGCTCCCTGCCGGGAGGGCATCCAGCAGTTCCCCGGCGAAATCGACCGTGGCAACGGTACCCTCAAGCTTCACACTGTTGAACATCCCCGTCACGGGGAGCACCGGCGCAAGATCGGTTACCGGGCCGTTAATCAACTCTTCAAGTATCGACTCAAGGCAGTCCGAAACCTCATCGCACGGCTCTATGACACGCCCCTCCCTGACAAGGGCATCAGCAGATTCGGCCGCAAAAAAGAGCGCAACCTGGTGATAGCCAGCCTTCTCCTGAACGGCCGGCACCGGCGGCGGCGTCTTCGCCCCTTCATACTTGCGGAAGAGAAGCGCTCCGAGAACTACGGCCAACACCAGAAAGGCAGCTACGAGAACACCGACACCGCGCCTGGCCGGCTTTTTCCCTTTCATGGCATATCCCCTTTTACTGGCTGATCGTCCTCAAGTGTCACCTGGTAGACGTCGCCAAGCGTCCCTCCCAGAAAGCGGTTGCCGACACGAATGAACCCGGCCGGAACATCCGTTACAAAAAAATGGTGATTGCCTTTTTCAGAAAGAGGCCTGAGTTCGCCGCTCTGCGCCAGGATCGCCCTGACCGTCTTGGCTGTCTCGGCCGCCGAGTCGACAAGGGTCACATCACTGCCCATAACCTCGCTGATAACGCCTTTGAGGAGTGGATAATGGGTGCAGCCGAGCACCAGGGTATCAACCCCGTGGGCCTTCATCCCCTGGAGGTAGATACCGGCAGTAAGCCGTGCCACCTCGTTATCGGTCCACCCCTCTTCGGCAAGGGGGACAAACATCGGACAGGCAGTGGTTATCACTTCGATATCCGGATTGATGCGTTTGATTGCCTTGGTGTAGGCACTGCTTCTGATCGTGCCGGCAGTGCCGATGATCCCGACCTTGCCGCTTTTCGTGACCGCGGCGGCACGCAGCGCTCCAGGCTCG
>JAGFXN010000197.1 GCA_017861215.1 Deltaproteobacteria bacterium
CTGGCCACGGAGAGCGCCTTGCAGAAGAGCAGGATATCGAGGTAGGGCTTGTGCCAGGAAGGCCCGGCTTCCAGCTTGCGATACCAGGGAATGGCGGGAATGCGGCGGGTAATGATGCCCGGCAGATCCCGGCCGATATGGTAGGTGACTATCTCGACCCGCTGACCGAGGGCGGCCAGAATGCGCGCCTCTTCAAGGATCCTGACATGGCAGCCCCGGTCGGCAAAAAACGGGGTGGGCGCCAGCATCAGGATGCGAAGCATCCTGGGGACTGGGGACTCGGGACTGGGGACTGGTAATTCAGGGGCCGGTGACCGGAAATTAAGCGGTAGAGATTCAGGCATTGACAGTTCCTTTGTTCCTGTAATGCCGGATGAGGCCGTTCAGAAGCTTTTTCGTTGAGACGATGCGTGCGAGAAGGGTATCGGCGCTCTGCAGGTAGTGCAATTTTTCAGCTATGATCAACTGGGTTTCCAGTTCCGATGCCGATCCCAAAGCGATGAAGAGAAATTGAACGAATTCCTTGCCGGTCTGCCGTGCTGCGCCTTCAGAAATATTCGACGGGATAGAAACAGCAGCCCGTCTCATCTGGGTAGTCAGGCCGAAAAGTTCTTCCTTGGGAAACAGGGCTGTTGCTTCATAGATTCCCATAACCAGATCAATGGCCGATTTCCAAACATCCAGATCCTTATGGTCTTTCATGTCTGTCCCAGTCCCTTTAGGCCCCAGAGGGTCCAGTCACCAGTCCCTAATCCCCAGTCCCGAGTCCCGAGTCCCGGAAGTTAATCTTCTCCCGGACGACATAGATCGGCTTGCCTTGCGCTTCATAGTAGGTCCGGGCGTTGAGTTCGCCCAGCAGGCCGAGGACAATGAACTGGATGCCCATGAACAGGAGGAAAATTGTCAGGATCCAGAGAGGGTTGCGGTTCATGCTGAAATGCTCGAAGATCTTCATGTAAATGGTGGTCAAACCGCTCACCGAGCCGGCCAGGAGCGTGTAGACCCCCCATTTGCCGAAGAGCTGGATCGGCTTGGTGGAGTAGGAGAGCAGGAATTTCACCGTCATCAGGTCGAGCACGACCCGCACCGTCCGGGAAATACCGTACTTGCTGGTGCCGTACAGCCGCGGGTGATGCTGTACCGGCAGCTCGGTCACCTTGGCGCCGACCTGGGACGCCAGCGCCGGCACGAAGCGGTGCATCTCCCCGTACAGGTTGATCCCCTCAAGCACCTCCCGGCGGTACGCCTTGAGGGTGCAGCCGTAGTCATGGAGATGCACGCCGGTAAAGCGCGAGATGAGGCCGTTGGCAATCATCGAGGGGAGCTTGCGGTTGATGAAGGTATCCTGCCGGTCTTTGCGCCAGCCCGAAACCACATCATAGCCTTCGTCTATCTTGGCCAGCAGGCGGGGGATGTCCGCCGGATCGTTCTGCAGATCACCGTCCATCGGCACCACAACCCTGCCGCAGGCGGCATCGAAACCGGCGGCCATGGCCGCCGTCTGCCCGAAGTTGCGCCGGAAGCGGATCACCTTGACTCTGGCATCTTCCGCGGCAATCGCCTTGAGCAGCAGGAAGGAGCGATCACTCGAGCCGTCATCGACAAGAATCAGCTCATAATCGATGCCCGCAGCGGCAAGCGCCGCGCTGATTTTTACATGAAGAGCATGAATACTCTCTTCTTCATTGTAGATCGGGACAATAACGCTTAACTCCACTACTTCCTCCCAAACCGTGCGCGTGGTGACTTTTTCCGGCCAGGCGCCGTCGAGTCTTGCGACCCCGGCCGGCTGTCCGACTCCGGCAGCTCCTTGCTTCGCAAAAGCAGCGGACTTTGGCAGCGGATGCCGCCATTTCTTCTCGAAATGGCGGTTTTTCGTCAGTATACACAGAGTTTATGCGCACAGGAAACTTTTTTAGGACGGTGATCTCCGCTCCCCTTAATGCATTGACTTTTATCGGTAAAGCGGCTAGTTTTCGGAGGAACTTCCCTGGTATCAGGAGCTCTCTATGGAACTTTTCGGCGGCTTTATGGTCATGCTCTGGATGATCGGTTTTTTCCTCACCGTCATCTGGTTTATCCTCCCGTTCGTTATCTTCAGCATTAAAGGGAGAACCGAAGAGGTTCTGCAGCGCATTGAGCTGATCGAAAACCGTCTTGCCGCCATCGAGAATGCCCTGCTGAACCTGCCGGCAAAACTGCAGCAGTAATGGGAAATAGGGATCAGGGACCGGGGACTGGGTGACCCCCGGAACCAATCACGGACCAGCAGGCAGTTCCCGGTTATCTACCCCTGACTTCCTCTCACACTGGAGAAAACAATAAAACAGCTCCATGGCAACCTAAGCGGTCTCAAGCATCTCCATCTGAACAAGCTGGAACGTCTCTACAGACGCAAGGTCCCGCCGGCGGAAATTGTCTCGCACGACCTTGCCCGCCTGCTGATCGACCTCTCGAAAGAAATGGGCCGCCAGATTGCCCTGCTGATCAGCCGCACCGGCACGATCGAGTATGTCGTTGTCGGTGATGAGAAGAGCATCCTGCTGCCGGAAACGAAAAACTATCCGCTCGGCAGAAAGCGGTTGCGCGGTCTGCGCATGGTCCACACCCACCTCAAGGGTGAGCCTGTCAACAATGATGACCTCAATGACCTGCTGCTGCTGCGGCTTGATCTGCTCGCTGCGCTTGATGCTTCGCAGGCCGGTGACAGTGCCGCCCTGCTGACCTACGCCACGCTCCAGCCGGACCCGTTGTCGCCGCTGCCGTACCTGGTGCACCCGCCCCAGCCTCTCCATGCCGTCACCATTGACGTGAACGATTTCATCCTCTCCCTCGAAAAGGAACTGGACAGTTCTTCCGCCACGGCAAAACAGACCGCTTCCGGTGAAGAGCGGGCGATCCTGATTTCCGTCACCAAAGCCGCCGTGGCCGAGGCCGAGGACTCTCTTGAGGAGTTGAAGGAGCTGGCCCGCACCGCCGGGTTGCAGGTACTGGAAACCGTCATTCAGCGCCCGCGCCAGTTTTCCCCGACTTTTCTCATGGGTGAGGGGAAAATGCGCGAGGTGGTCATCATGGCGCTGCAGCGCGGTGCAACCATGCTTGTCTTTGACCAGGAACTGACGCCGACCCAGGCGAGATCCATCTCCAACATGACGGAACTGAAAGTTATCGACCGGAGTCAGCTGATTCTCGATATTTTTGCCCGGCGTGCCAACAGCCTTGACGGCAAGGTGCAGGTCGAACTTGCCCAGCTGAAATACCTGCTGCCGCGCCTGACCGGTCAAGGCGTTCAGATGTCCCGGCTGATGGGAGGCATCGGCGGCAGAGGCCCCGGTGAGACCAAGCTTGAGCTTGATCGCCGCCGGATCCGGGACCGGATTGCAAAGCTGGAGCGGGTCCTCGATGAGCTCTCCGCCAACCGCTACCAACGGCGGCAGAAGCGTATCAAGGCCGGCGTGCCGATCATTTCCATTGTCGGCTATACCAACGCCGGCAAGTCGACACTGCTCAATACCCTGACCCAGAGTGCTGTCTTTACGGAAAACCTCCTCTTTGCCACGCTTGACACCTCAACCAGACGGCTCCGTTTTCCCATGGAGCGTGAGGTGATCATTACCGATACCGTCGGTTTTATCCGCTCTCTGCCGAAATCTCTTCTGGGGGCCTTCAAGGCGACACTGGAAGAGCTGCAGGATGCCGATCTGCTGCTCCATGTCGTTGACTGCACCAATCCACGCTTCACCGAACAGATACGGGCGGTCGAGGCTACGCTGGACGAGTTGGGCCTCGGTGACAAGGAGCGGCTGCTGCTCTACAACAAAGCCGACCTGCTGCCGGCAATGAAGACCAGCAAACCGCTGGCGTTCATGAAAACAAAGCACTCCTCCAAGCAGCTCGGGGC
>JAGFXN010000029.1 GCA_017861215.1 Deltaproteobacteria bacterium
TGGCAAAAACTTGGAACTACAAAGACGTTACAGAGCGCTTGTTTTCCAGAACCCAGAGCCCAAAGCCCATTAGGCCCAATCGGGTCAGAGCCCGGAGCCCGCATCGCCGGCTTCACCCTCATCGAGCTGATCGTCGTCCTGGTGATCCTTTCCATCACTGCTGCGCTCGTTGTACCGCGGCTGCCGTCCAGCGGAGGGATGGCGCTGAAAAGCTCCGCCAGATCGACCGCTGCGCTGCTGCGCTATCTCGGGGAACGCTCTACCGGCAGCAAGCATGTATACCGGCTGCATCTCAACATCTCTGAAAACTCCATCAAGGTGACCCGCAAACTGCCAAGCGGCGAGGAGATTCCGCCCGAAGATCCGCTTTTGTCACGCAAGGTTCTGGAGAACGGCGTGGTGATAGCCGACGTGCAGAGCCCCAGATATGGCAAGGTAACCGAAGGTGAGGTACTGATCGATTTCGGCGCGACCGGACTCTCTGAATTCCTGACGCTCCACCTCAACTCGGCGCACGGAGAGAGTTTCACCATTGCCGGCTATCCTGACGGCGGCAAGGTGAAGCTGCTGGCAGGATATGAGGAGTTGGCCCTGTGAAAGGTTTTTCGCTCCTCGAAGTGCTGATCGCCCTGGCGATCATGTCCGGGGTGATCCTGACCGTTATTGTCTCTTTTAACTATCACCTCGGCATTGTCGTCAGCGACAAGGAGGAGACCGCTGCCGTGCTTCTGGCAAGAGCAAAGATCGACGATCCAGGATTTACCTCCCTGCCGACGGGAAAAGGAACTTTCGCCCCGGCGAGAGCCGACATTACCTGGGAAAAAACGGTTGCCTCCACAGAGCTCCCCGGGATCAAGCGGATGATCCTCACTGTCAGATGGAACAGCGACAAAAGGAGCCTAGCCCTTGTCCGTTATGCCGCAAAGTTCTGAAAACGGTGGCGAGACCGGCTTTACCCTGCTGGAAGTGCTCATTGCCCTTGCGCTGCTGGGTGTTCTGGCCGGAGCTCTCTATGGCACCTATTTTTCGCTCATCAAGGGGCGCGAAGCTGCCAACGAAGGGATGGAGGCAAGAAGAGAGCTGCGCATCACCCTGGACCTGCTCCGGCGGGAGATAAACTCCGCTGTTTACAGCAATGCCGATACGCGGCTCCACTTCTCGGTAGAAGACCGGGACATGTTCGGCAAACCGGCGTCGACGCTGGCCTTTACCACCATCACCGGACCTCAGCCCGGCGGACTGACTGTTTCCGATCAGCTTGACCTCAAATACGAGGTTCTCGAGAGGGAGAAAAAGATGATCCTCTCCCGCCAGAAAAGAGATCTTTATCATACCGCTGAAGCGGCAAGATACCCGCAGATGGAGTCGCTCGAGGGCTTTCTGGTTGAATGCAAAAGCGGCGACAAATGGGTAAGAAGCTGGGACGCGGCGCTCAACATGGGACTTCCGAAAGCGGTCAGGATAACGATCACCGTCAAAGAGGGCGAGAAGAACGCCGAATACTCCGTACTGGCCGCGCCGAGGATAATGCAGTGGCCGTGACGGGAGACAAGCGGGGCTTTGCGCTGGTCATCACCCTGATTGTGACCGCTCTGCTGGTGGCGCTGATTACCGAGTTCATCGCCGAAGTGTACGTTGACACGACCGCCAGGCAGAGTTATGTGGATGCCCAGAAAGCGGCTCTGCTGGCAGAGTCGGGGGTTGCCGGAGCAGTGGGCCTGCTGCAGTTTTCGCTGCCGGCAAAGAGCTATACATCCGAGTTTGATCTCTGGGCAAAACCGCTTGATCTCCCGGAAGAATCCGGCTTGCTCCGGGTGACGATTGAGGACGAGAGCGCCAAACTCTCGCTGAATCATATTGCCGGGGCGAACGGGACATTCATTAACGAAAGCGATCCGACCGGCTCTTACTACGGGACGGCGAAGCGACTCTTCACGCAGCTGCAGCTGCCGGCAGGAGATTTATGTGACGCGGTTGCCGACTGGGTAGATGAAAACGATATCCCGAAACCGGGGGGGGGGAAACGCCATTGAACAGCAGCCGCAAACCAACCATTCCGGCAAAGAACGCCCGGCTTGCTACCTTTGAAGAGCTTGCCCTGGTAAAAGGGTTCACTGGCGAAGTTCTGCTGCAGATCCGGCCGTATACTACCGTCTATGGCGAGAACCGCGTAGCCGCGCCGATAAACATCAACACTGCGCCCAAGAAGATTCTCGTCGCGCTTGATGATGCGATCAGCGATTCCCTGGCGGAGCAGATAATGAATTACCGCAGGAGTACACCCTTTACCAATAAGGGCGAGCTGGGGAATGTCCCGGGCATGAAAGTTATCGCTACCGGGCTGCAGCTCCGTATTACCGTCAAGAGCAACGTCTTCAGGATACGCGCTGAAGCTCAGGTGAACGGAACGACCCGGGTTGTGGAGAGTGTGGTGAGTTTCGCCCAGGGAGCGCTGTCGACCCTCTACTGGCGGGAGTATTGAAACAATTATTCCGATTTGCAGTCGGTAATTGGCTACCCCGCAGCAAGTTACGGGGCATCAGGAGCCAGAATACAGTAGACAGCAGACAGAAGAATCTTTACATGAGCCTTCCCTGTATTCTGGATACTGACTACTGACTCCTTGCCGCACCGCTCTCAAGACGGACATTATCCGTACGCAGCACACTGTGGGGAACTAACCCCGAAGAGATTCAAGAGGTCCTGATATGTTCATAACCGTTATCCAGACAACCGCGACAGAGTTCATTCTCTCCCGTTATCAGAGCAGGCGCGGCTCTCTCCAGTTTCTACGGGGAGTCAGACACCAGCTGACCGATGAGGAGAGCACTGTTGCCGACATCCTTGCTTCCTGGCAGGGAGAGTGCCAGGGGGACAGGATAGTGCTGGCTCTCCCTCCGAACCTCCTCTCGCTGCGCGAGCTTGACCTGCCGCTTACCGACAGGAAGAAAGGGCGGGAGATTCTTCCCCTGGAACTGAAGGGGGAGTTGGCATCAGATGCCGATGAGCCTGTTTTTGAAGTTCTGCCGTTGGCAGGCGGCAAGACAGCCGCCATCTGGAGCAAGCGGCAGCTGCTCGCCGCCGAAATAGACTTTCTGACTGATCACGGCTTTGATCCGGAAGTCGCCACCTTTTCCCTGTTCAACTGGCAAAAGCTGCTGCCGGAGAGTTGCCGCGCCGCCGTGGCGATTACCGATGGCGAAGGGGTTGCCGTCTATCTTGACGGCAAGCCGCTCTTTTTCCGGATTCTGCCGAAAGCCGGCAAACGCCCGCTTGATGCCACCATTACGGCGCTGGAACTCGCAAAAGACATTCAGGTAGAGACCGTATTCACCCTTGGTTCCGCGGCAATCGACACTGGCTTGACAACTACGCCGCTTGCGCCCGGCAGCGCTGTTACCGCCGTCTTCGCAGGTGACGCCGCGGCTGCCGTTGACCTTGCTGCCCAGTTTGCCATGGCGCAGGAGCTTGTCAGCGGCGAGCCGGTAAACCTCCGTAGAGGCCCCCTGAGCTTCACTAAAACCCGCGACCAGTTCCGTACCAAGCTGCGTTTCACCTGGGCACTGCTGGCAGTCCTCCTCATCCTTATCTTTGCCGAAGCCGGGGTGCGCTACTTCCTGGCCAGGAGGGATGTCGCCTCGCTGAACAGCTCCATCCGCAGCATATACCGGGAGGTTTTCCCGACCCGTACCAAGCCGGTTGATGAAGTTGCCGAGCTGAAGGCCGAGATCAAGAAACTGGGGGGCACCGGGTCCGAAGGAGTGCTGGCCGTCTTGAAAAAGCTGACCGAGGCAAAGGGGGATGACCCGCGCGAAATCTACGAGCTAGATTTCGATGGCAGTCAGGTTACCGGCAAAGGCTATGACCGCTCGGCACAAGGGGTAAACGACTTCAAGACAAAGGCAGCGCCGCTGTTTACCGGCTTTGAGGTCAGCGAGATAAAGAGCCGCCCGGACGGTTCAGTCAGTTTCGCCTTCCGCGGTACGCTCAAAGGGGGTGGCAAATGAGCCTGCGTGACCGATACGATGAGATGGAACCTGCCGCCAGGCTGAAGATCGGCGGCGTCATTGCCGCACTGCTGTTCCTTGCCATCCTCTACTCCGCCCTGCACGACCAGATACGGAAGCTGGAAGTGAAGAGGACCAGCCGCGAGGCGGCGCTGACCGAGATGATGCTCCTCAAGCAAAGACACCGCGAAGCCAGCTCCGGCGCACAAAAGCTGACCAACCGTCTCGCCGCGGTCACTGCTGACGATTCGCCGGCAAAGCTGCTGGAAGAGATCGGCATCAAGGGAAAGAACAGCCAGGTGAAGTCGCTGAAAGGGGAGGATCGCCCCGGATACCTTGAAGATGCTGCCGAAATCAGGATAGAAGGGCTCTCCGCCAATGAGACGGTCAATCTCCTCTATCGTCTCGAAAAAGGGGCAAAGCCGGTTGTCATCAAACGTGCCAACCTGAAGACCCGCTACGACGACCCGGCAAAACTCGATGTTACCCTCACTATCGCGCTGCTCAAACCTGCTCCGCAGGAGAAAAAATGAGCTTTGGCAGAGCAGGCAGACTCGTTGGGGCTGCTGTCGCCGGGATACTCCTCTTTGTCTTCCTGACGCTGTTTTTTGTCCCGTCAGCTGTGCTGTTGCGCGCCGCCAACAGCCGGCTGTCCCAGTACGGACTCAAACTCGGCGCTGCCAGTTTCGGCAAGGCGTTGCCGCTCGGCATCAAAGGCAAAGGCATTACCCTTTCATCCGCATCGGGAGAGCTGCTGAAGATCGGCAACGGACGGCTCATGCTGGAAGTACTGCCGCTGCTGCTGGGCCGGGTAACTGTTGCTGTTGATGCTGAAATAGGTTCCGGAAAGCTGGCGGCGTCGCTGTCGCTACTGAACGCTCCGGCGGCAAGCATCGAGTTGAAAAATGTGCGCCTCGAGGATATCCCTTTTTTTCAGACGGCGGCCGGCATGAAGGCTGCGGGCATTCTCTCCGGCAAAGCAGTAACAACCGGCAGGCTTGCCAGGGCGAAAGGGTATCTGCAGCTTGACGTGCAGGGGGCGGAGCTGAGCGGCATCAAGCTTGGAGAGATGCCGCTGCCGGATGCCTCGTACCGTACCGTACAGGGGATGATCCGCATCACTGACGGCAAGGGAACGATCGAAAGCTTCACCCTGCAGGGGGATGATCTGTATGCACGGCTCAAAGGAGGGCTGCCGCTGGCGGATCCGCTGGCAGCGACCCCGCTCGACCTCTCCCTTGAGCTGATGCCCAAACCGGCACTGCTGGAAAGACAGAAGCTTATCTTTCTGCTTCTCCTGAAGTTCCAGGACACCCCCGGTCACTACCAGATTCCGGTCAGGGGAACACTCGGAAAACCGCAGCTGCTGTAACAGTTCTGCACACGACGGCTGATCAATACACACCTTCTGCAAAAACATTACACCATCATAAAAAATGGCGGCTGATTGTCATGGCAAACGCCATGGCAATCAGCCGCCAGTATCATTTTTCCGAACGTATGAAAACTAGATGGGGCGGCGCTCACCGGCAGGACGGCGATACTCGACGACCAGTTCACTCTGTGGCCGCGGCGCTCCCCACTTCTGGCGGCGGTCACTGGCGTTGCTTTTGCCAGCCTCTCTCTTCCAGCTTGGCGGCGCAGCCTTGGACCCGCCCGGTTTATGACTCCGTGGCGCGCCACTTCTGCTCCCCCCCGGAAGGCGCGGCAGTTCCCTGGTAGGCTCCAGCCCTTCGATAACCTCGCGCGGCAGGTTCTGGCCGATAAAGCGCTCTATTTTTGACAGATAGTTCAGCTCATTGAGAGAGACAAACGATATTGCGGTACCGGTAGCCCCGGCGCGGCCTGTTCTGCCGATGCGATGGACGTAGTCCTCGGCAAATCTGGGGAGATCGAAGTTGATGACGTGGCTGATGCCGGTAACATCCAGTCCGCGGGCGGCAACATCGGTGGCGACAAGCAGTTTTACTCTGCCGCGCTTCATGTCCATGATCGTTTTATTTCTTGCCCCCTGGCTCATATCACCGTGCAGTGCGGCTACAGAGTGGCCCTGGCTGTGAAGATCAAGCGCCAGAGCGTCCGCATCCCTTTTGGTAGCAGAAAAGATAATCGCCCGAGAAAGATCTACATCGGCAATCAGGTGCCTGAGCAGCCTGTTTTTGTGGCGGATGTCGTCGGCAACATGCAGGCGCTGCTCGATAGCATCCAGGGTGACCTTCTTGCCGGTAATCTCGACCCGCTGCGGATCGTGGAGCATTTTTCCGGCGAGTTTGGCCGTTGTAGCGTCCATTGTTGCAGTGAACATCAGTGTCTGGCGGCCCGCCGGTGTTGCGGCAGCGATTTTGTCGATATCCTCGCTGAAACCCATGTCGAGCATCCGGTCGGCTTCGTCGAGAATCAGCATTTCGACGCGACCAAGGTCGATCCTCCTGTTTTCCAGGTGATCGACCAGTCTGCCGGGGGTGGCGACGATGAAATCAATCGGCTGGGAAAGGAGCCGCAACTGGTCACGATATGACATGCCGCCGAGTATCGCCCCGCTTTTTACCTTGCAGAAGCGGCCATAGATCTTGACGGCATCGGTGACCTGATTGGCAAGCTCTCTGGTCGGGGTGAGGACAAGAATCCTCGGCCCACGGCCATTCAGAATTGATGGTGTTGCCAGCTTCTGCAGTGCCGGCAGGACAAAGCTGGCGGTTTTGCCGGTACCGGTCTGGGCGGAGCCGATCAAATCGTGTCCGGCCAGAGCCAGCGGAATGGACTGCTCCTGGATAGGTGTCGGTGAATTGTAGCCACAGGCTTCAATAGCCTTGAGGATGCCTGGTGAAAGGTTGAGTTCTGCAAATGTCATGATAATCCCTTTATAAAAGCGGCAATAGAAATGAATGCGAACCGCACCGAGCAGGCTGCACAAGCATCCGGAAGCTCACCTGGATCCTGTGATGACTCTCTTGCCTTTAAGGTCATCAGGGAAACCGGGTACATATGAGTTCTGGCATCGTCGCCAACCGGACTTGGAGCTGCGTGGTCAGGGATTACTGAACTGCAGGGGGGTCAGTGAGCGATGGGAAAGGGGCGAAGATGATCTGCACCCGTATTGAACTTTAAATAATGCCCTTGTTTTTAATGAAATGCAAGATAAAAAGACATTTCAATCTAAATAAAAGTGCCTAACGGCGAAATTACCGCCAGTAGCTGATGACAACAAAAAAGACCCTCGCTGCCGAGGGCCTTCCTTGATATCAGTTTGGCGTCCCCTGCCGGATTTGAACCGGCGTCGCCGCCGTGAAAGGGCGGTGTCCTGGGCCGGGCTAGACGAAGGGGACATGAAGAGATAAATGGTGAGCCGCGTTGGGATCGAACCAACGACCACCTGATTAAAAGTCAGGTGCTCTACCTACTGAGCTAGCGGCTCATTGTCACAAGAAATATTTGATATCAAACTGCAGTTACAACGTCAAGCTTTATTTCGCATATTACGCAAAAAACGGGTTTCTGAGCGAAATTGTTTCATCCCGGCGCGGGCCGACGGAAACCATGACTATTTCGCAACCCATCAATTGTTCGAGCCTTTTGACATATTTCTGCGCATTTTCCGGCAGCGCTGCAAAACTTTTCACATTGCTGATTGCACAGTTCCAGCCAGGCATCTCCTCATAAACCGGCTCACAGTCGGCAAAGACCTCCAGCGTGGCCGGAATCTCGGTAATTACTTTCCCCTTGTACCGGTACCCTGTGCAGATTTTTACGGTGTCAAAGCCGTCAAGAACATCAAGTTTGGTAATAGCCACGCCGGTAAGCCCGTTGACGCGTACCGCGTAACGGAGCACTACCGCGTCAAACCAGCCGCAGCGGCGCGGCCTGCCGGTAGTTGATCCGAATTCGTTCCCTGCCTGGCGCATGTTTTCGCCGGTTTCGTCAAGCAGTTCTGTAGGAAACGGCCCACTGCCGACCCGGGTAACATAGGCTTTCGAGATGCCGATGATTTCGTTTATCTCCCTGGGGCTGACGCCTGTTCCGGTGCAGGCACCGCCGGCGCAGGTGGAAGATGAGGTGACGAACGGATAGGTGCCGTGGTCAACATCCAGCAGTGTCCCCTGTGCCCCTTCAAAGAGAATGTTGCGGCCCGCCTTGACCTCCTGGTGCAGCATGAGGCTGGTATCTGCCACGTATTTGCGGAGCGTGGCAGCATAGCCGTTATATTCATTAAAGATCTCCTCAAAGGTAAACGGTTTGTCATTGAGGAACTTCTCGAGCAGGAAATTCTTCTCTTCCAGGGCTTCGGTGAGTTTTCTGGCGAAGATATCTCGATCAAGCAGGTCGCACAGCCTTATGCCCCGACGACCGATCTTATCCTCATAGGCAGGGCCGATCCCCCGTCCGGTGGTGCCGATCTTTTTGTCGCCGCTTTTTGCCTCCCTGGCAATATCGATCCGCTTGTGATAGGGCATGATGATATGAAGCCCCTCACTCAGACAGAGGACGGAATCATCCTTGATCCTCCCTTTCGCCTTGAGATTGGTAATTTCACGGATGAAGACTTCCGGATCAAGGACAACACCGTTACCGATTATGCAGCGTTTGCCTTCATGAAGGATACCCGAGGGGATGAGATGGAGAACAACCTTCTCGTCACCGACAACCAGAGTATGGCCGGCATTGTTGCCGCCCTGATAACGGACAACGTTGTCCGCATGCTCAGTATAGATATCAACAACCTTTCCCTTCCCTTCATCACCCCACTGGGCGCCTATTACTACTACATTAGGCATGTCTTTCTCCTTGTGTTTTTATTGCGCAGTAATTCATCGAACCGATAGCACCTGATCGAATCTTTATTCGGTCGAAAATCCACGGAAGATCTCGGCTGATCCAGGTGCCATCAGCTGCTTTTTACTGACAGTCCGGCGGGAGCCGTCCGCAACCCTGATCAGCAGCATTTCGTTCTCTGCAGTTGAGGCTGCGCCGATCACAACCATGAAGTTGATGCTCATCCTTCTTGCATATTCAAGAGAAAAATCAAAATCACGACGGATTATATCCCTGGTCACTGCACACCCTTGACGTCTGAGTAGCGCGGCAAGCTCCAGGGCTTCCTTGCGGTCGTCCTTCATGTTAAAAACCAGCAGAGACGGTTCACTGCTGCTCTTGCTGTCAAATGATTTTTCCAGCCCCTGCAGCAGACCAAGCAGATTGAATGCAAAACCTGTTGCCGGCAGATCCCGGCCGTAGCGGCCCATCAGACCGTCATATCTGCCGCCGCCGCAGACCGGCTCTCCCAGACCAGGAACAAACCCTTCGAAGGTAATGCCGCTGTGATAGGCGAGGCCTCTGATTTCTCCCAGATCTACTGTCAACTCATCCCTAATGCCATGGATGGCCAGTATGTCAACCACCTGGGCAAGATTGTCAAGAGCTCTGCGGGAGCGCTCGTTCCAGACAGTTGCCGCAGCCTTGGCAATGACTTCCGTTCCGCCGAACATCCGCGGCAGTGCGGCTATTTCGCACTTGATGGTGTCAGGTATGGCAAGCAGCTCCAGCGCTGCCTTGACAGCAGAAAAGTCCTTGCGGGCCATACAATGCTGCAGTTTCAGAGCAGTTGCCTGATCAACCGCTGCTGTCGCCAAGATGCCGCGGAAGAACTCAACCTGCCCGAGATCAATCTTGAAACCGCTAAAGCCAAGTTCCCGCAGGACTTCAACTGACATGGCAATCATCTCGGCATCTGCCTCTGGAGAATCAAGACCAATCAGTTCGACACCCGCTTGAAAGATTTCCCGGCTTCTGCCTGACTGTGACTGTACCTGCCGCAACACCCGCCCGTTGTAGTAAAGACGGTGCGGCAGAGGGTAGCCACTCATCCGCATCGCCTCGATTCTGGCGACCTGCGGGGTGATGTCGGGTGGGATGGCAAGCATCCGGTGGCTCTGCCTGTCCTCAAAACGAAAAGACTTCTCGCGCAGAGAATCGTCCATGCCAATAGCCAGCAGGTCCTCAAACTCAAGCAGCGGCGGAATGATCTTCCTGAACCCCCACTGCTCAAAGGTGCGGTTCAGCTTACTTTCGATAAAGCCGATCCTCTCTGCCTGTTCCGGCAGAAAATCGGTAACACCTTGTGGAACCGCATTTTCACGATACATGTCAGGCCTGGGTTTCATGGTACATCCGTTATCTGATTACAAACTCTGAAAGCGTAACAGTTGGGCCATGTCGTGTCAATCCACAAAAAAGCCCCTCTGCGTATACGGCAGAGGGGCTTGAGCAGATTATGCCGCCATTACTACATAAAAACAGCCTTCTGCGCAAGTTCAAGAAATATTCCCGGCAAGACACCGGGGATCAGTACCCCGGCAACTGCGATCAGGAGGCAGATG
>JAGFXN010000198.1 GCA_017861215.1 Deltaproteobacteria bacterium
CACGATCCTCACCGCTGTTGCCGACGGCTGCAGTGCTGACGACCTGGCGCGGCCGGGTCATATCTTTCCTCTCCGAGCCAGAACCGGCGGAGTGCTGGTGCGTACCGGCCAGACGGAAGGGTCGGTCGATCTGGCACGGCTTGCGGGGTTGAAGCCTGCCGGAGTGATCTGCGAGATCATGAACGATGACGGCTCCATGTCAAGGATGCCGGAGCTCAGGCAATTTGCTCTTGAGCATGGGCTGAAGATCTGTTCCGTCGCCGATCTGGTCGCGTACCGGATGCGCATGGAGTCGCTGGTGAGGAGAGCGGTCGAAGTGCCGCTGCCGACGCTTTACGGCGGTGAATTCACTGCCATAGCCTTCCAGAATGATGTCGACCAGCTTGAGCATCTGGCTCTGGTAAAGGGGGACGTTACCGGTGAGATGCCCGTGCTGGTGCGGGTTCACTCCGAGTGCATGACCGGGGATGTCTTCGGTAGCTGCCGCTGTGACTGCGGCGAGCAACTGCATAACTCCATGGCGATGATCGAGGGTGAGGGCCGCGGGGTAATCCTCTATATGCGGCAGGAAGGTCGCGGCATCGGGCTGATCAACAAGCTGAAGGCCTATGGGCTGCAGGACCAGGGGAAGGATACGGTTGAAGCGAATCTGGAGCTCGGCTTCAAGGCGGATCTTCGTGATTACGGTATCGGCGCCCAGATTCTGGTGAACCTCGGCATAAAGAATATCCGGCTGATGACGAACAACCCCAAGAAAGTCGTCGGTCTGGAGGGGTATGGCATCAATATTGTCGACCGGGTGCCGATAGAGACCGAGCCTACCGATACGAACCTCAAGTACCTGCAGACCAAGCGGGAGAAAATGGGACATCTGCTGGAGAATCTGTGACTCGGGACTAGGGACTCGGGACTCGGGAAGTCTTGTGTCTGTATTATAAGGAGGATATATGCCTAATTTTATTGAGGGGAAACTTGATGCCACGGGGCTGACCTTCGGCATTGTGGTCGGGCGGTTTAACAGCTTTATTGCCGAGCGTCTGCTGGAAGGGGCGCTTGACGGGCTGGTCCGCCACGGTGCCGACGACGCCAGGATAGATGTTTTGCGGGTGCCCGGTGCCTTCGAAATTCCCCTTGCCGCCCAGAAGATGGCCGCCCGGCGGAAATACGATGCCGTTATCTGTCTCGGAGCGGTGATTCGTGGTTCAACGCCGCATTTTGACTATGTTGCCGGCGAAGTATCCAAGGGAGTTGCCTCTGTTTCCCTTGAGAGCGGTCTGCCGGTGATCTTCGGCATCTTGACAACGGATACTATCGAGCAGGCGGTAGAGCGCGCCGGCACCAAGGCGGGCAACAAGGGGTTTGATGCTGCCGTCACGGCGATCGAAACTGCCAATGCTTTCAAGGAGCTTGTCTAGTGGGGCTTCGGAGAGAAGGCCGCGAACATGCGGTGCAGGCACTGTATGCGGTTGAACTGTGTCCGGCGCCGCCCAGGGAGGCGATAGCGCTCTTCTGGGAGACGGAACGTTTCAAGCCCACCGCCAAGAACTTTGCCGGCGAGCTGCTTGCCGGGATACTCGACCATCGCGAGGAGATTGACGCGCAGATTGCGGCAAAATCGCCGAACTGGTCGCTTGCCAGAATGGCAAAGATCGATCTTGCCATTATCAGGCTTGCTGCCTACGAGCTGCTTTTCCGGGCCGATATTCCGAAAAATGTCACCATCAACGAAGCGATCGAGATTGCCAAGAAATTCGGCACCGAGGAGTCACCCGCCTTTGTGAACGGGATACTTGACGAGATAGCGCGGGGGCTGCCGGAGAAGCAATAAGAAGGTGGATAGACTGAAGGCTGAAGGTAAAAACCAATCATTGCCGTCCTTGCGTTATCTATGGGGACCAGTGATTATGTTTTTGTCCTGATTTTACTTCAGCCTTCAGTCTTCAACCTGTAGTCTTCAGCCTTCAGTCTTCAGCCTAAATACCTAAAATAGAGAGTGACTATGAAAGATATACATGTCGGCCTGATCGGTTTTGGCACTGTGGGAACAGGTGTTGTCAAGCTGCTGACCGCGAACGGCGCGCTGATTTCTGAAAAGCTTGGCGCCCGGCTGGTCCTGAAAAAAATTGCTGACCTCGACACGGCAACGGACCGCGGGGTAGTGCTGGCCCCGGGGGTGCTTACCGCTAATGTCAATGACATCCTTGACAACCCCGGGATCGATATTGTCATCGAGCTGATCGGCGGCTATGAGCCTGCCAGAACTTTCGTGCTGCGGGCGATAGCGGCCGGCAAGCATGTTGTCACTGCCAACAAGGCTCTGCTGGCGCTGCATGGCGACGAGATTTACAGCCGTGCCGCGGAGGCAGGCGTTGAAGTCCTTTACGAGGCCGCGGTCGGCGGCGGCATCCCGGTGATTTCCGCCATCAAGGGAAACATGGCGGCCAATCGCTTCACCACCATCCTCGGGATACTGAACGGCACCTGCAACTACATCCTGACCAGAATGACCAAGGAGGGTTCCGATTTCGGCACTGTTCTCAAGGCGGCGCAGGAGCTGGGGTATGCCGAGGCTGATCCGACCTTCGATATCGAGGGGATAGATACCGCCCACAAGCTGGCGCTGCTTATCTCCCTCTGTTTCGGCACCAGGGTGCCGTTCGAGCAGATTTATACCGAAGGGATAACGGCAATCTCCGCACTCGATATAAACTTTGCCCAGCAGTTCGGCTACCGGATAAAACTGCTTGCCATCGGCAAGCGCGATGGCGACAGGATTGAGGCGCGGGTGCACCCTACCATGATCCCGGTGCATTATCCGATGGCCGATGTGGATGGCGCCTTCAATGCCATCAGGCTGACCGGCGATTTTGTCGGTCCGGTCATGTTCTACGGCCGCGGTGCCGGCATGGAGCCTACGGCAAGCGCCGTAGTCGGTGATGCCATGGATATTGCCCGGAACATCCTCGCCGGAATCGGCAGCCGGGTCGCCGCCCGCGGGATTATTGAATCATCTGTAAAAAACCTTACCATCAAACCTGTCGGCGAGATCGTCAGCCGCTACTACATCCGCTTCAGCGCCGTTGACCGTCCTGGCGTGCTGGCGGCCATTGCCGGCGCTCTCGGTAAAAACAACATCAGCATCGAGTCGATGATCCAGACCGGCAGAAGCGGCGATCATGTGCCGATTGTCATTATCACCCACGAGGCGGCGGAGCGGGATGTTGCCGCGGCCCTGGCCGAGATTGACGGTCTGGAGATGATCCGCGAAAAGAGCAATCTGATCAGAATTGAAGATAATCTGGAGTAGCTGCGGCTGTGTTACGGTTCCGCCTCGGGGAGAAGCTCACCAAAGTTGTGTACTGACGGGAACCTTGAGGACGGCTGCGGCGCCAGCGCCGAACTTGAGCCGCTGATGAAAATGAGGTGGGCAATGCCGAATTCCCCGGCTGTTGCCAGATTTTTTTCGCTGTCCTCGCCCAGCATCGTCCTCGCTGGCTCGTAGCGAATCACTTTCTGCAGTTCCCCCCAGAAGGCAGCCTCCTCTTTCGGCAGTCCCAGATCGTGAGCGGAAACAACAGTGTCAAAATAAGACCCCAGGCGGGTCTTTTTCATTTTCAGGGAAAGAGTTTTGCCGTGGGCATTGGTTACCAGGTGAACTGCTTTGTTTGCCCGCCGCAGAAACTCAAGGAACGGAATGACGTTGGGGTGCACGGCGATCAGGTGGTCAACTTCGAGTTTGAGGAGCGGGATGTCCAGGCCCAGCTGCTCTGACCAGTAGTCGAGGTCGGTCCAGTTGAGGGTATTCTCCTGCGACCGGAACAGCCGGTAGAGTTTCTCTTTACTGTCTGCAAGGTGCAGCGCGTGCTTTGCCGCATAGCGC
>JAGFXN010000199.1 GCA_017861215.1 Deltaproteobacteria bacterium
GTCCTATACAAGGACAGGAGCAGAGTCAGACAAGACGCAGGGCGGGCGGGATACGGGGGCGACAGCATCAGCTTCACCACCGGCAGATGCGGAAGGAGGCGGCGCAGAGGCAGGCAGGCAGAGCATGCCTGGCATTTCAGGACAGGAAGCGGCAGGGTCGTACCCTCTCAGCTGGGAATCTGAAGCTTACACCAGGTTGTTCTCGATAGCGAAACGGGTCAGTTCGCTGTTGTTATGCATGCCCAGTTTGCGGAGGATGTGGCTCCGGTAGGTGCTGATCGTCTTGACGCTCAGCGACAGTTCCGCGGCGATTTTCCCGACCGGTTTGCCGGAAGCAATCATGCACAACACCTGGTACTCCCGATTGGAGAGACTGTGCTGGATCTCTGAGGCAGCAGGCTCCCCAAGGCCGGCAACCATGAATTCCGCCAGATCGGCACTGACATACTTCTTGCCCAGCGCAAGCTTCTGCAGGGCATCAATCAGTTCGCTGGTCGGATTGCCCTTGGTCAGGTAGCCGGAAGCTCCCGATTTGAAGGCACGCAGCGCATACTGCTCTTCGGGGTGCATGCTCAGGACAAGAACCGGCAGTTTGGGCCGTATTCTTTTCAGCTCTGTCAGGGTGTCGAGCCCGTTGCGGCCTGGCATGGAAATATCGAGTATTACCAGGTCATAGTCGTTTTCCTGCACCTTCTGCAGCAGCTCCTGGCCGGTGCCGGCCTCGGCGGCGACAGTCATATCCACGGTTGTGTCAATGACCTGTTTCAGTCCTTCGCGGAAAATGACGTGATCATCGGCGATGATAATTTTTTTAGTGGTCGACATGCTATGGCTCCTTTTGTTTGACTGGAATAGTGGCTGAGAGGATGGTTCCCTTGCCTGGATAGCCGCAGATCTTCATCCTCCCGCCGAGGATAAATAATCGCTCCCGAATGCCGATGAGGCCGATTGAGAATGGCGAGGCAATCTCCGCCGAAGTAATCCCCTTGCCGTCATCGGCGAGCGTCAGGCTGTAATTCCTGTGCCGTTCCACCAGACGTGCCGTGACCGTCTTGCCCGAGGAATGGCGCAGCACATTGGTAAGCGCCTCCTGGAAAATCCTGTAGAGTGCTATGGCCACAGCAGGTTTGACCTCCCTCTTCAACAGGAGAACGGTGATCTTGCAGCTGATCCCGGTTCGCTTCTGAAAATCCTGGGCCTGCCACTCCAGGGCATCGGCAAGGCCGAGTACGTCAAGCATCGCCGGGCGCAGTTCCGAGGCGATGCGCTGCACGGTCCTGATGCCTTCGCCAATGAGGCCATCCATCTCATGAATTTTGGAAACAAGATGCCGGTGATCCACGTAATCATCCGCCAGCAATGACACACCCATCTGGATAGCAGCCAGCAGCTGCCCCAATTCATCGTGGATTTCCCTGGCGATAGCCTTGCGCTCTTCTTCCCGGATAAACTGAAGGTTGGCGGAAAGGTTGCGCAGTCGCAGCTGCGAATCGCGCAGCGTTTCCTCCAGTTTTTTGCGAGTCTCGATTTCCTGGGTGAGCTGCCTGTTCAGTGTGAGTAATTCGGCAGCCTGCTCCTGTGCCCGGCGCAGCTTCAGTTCGTCATTGGCGATCAGAATCTCTGACTCCAGCCGCTTGCGTTCGGATATATCGATGACCACGACTAGACATTCACCACTGGTGGATGACGCCATTGCCACAATCTTCACCGGTGTCGGGGAACGCAGCCCTTGCGGGTAGATGGTCACCTCGCAGAGCGATTTCTTCTGCTCGCCATTGAAAACCAGTTGCAGCATTTCCTTGAAAATCGGCCGGTCTTCATCAGCGACAAAAACAGAGAAGTTGCGGCTGATCAACCGCAAGCGATGGTCCCCGAGCAGGGTGGCGCCGGTCAGGTTCACCCGTTTGATAGTACCATCCTTGTCGAGGGTACAGTAACCGACCGGAGCAAAATCGTAGAGCTCGGTATAGTTCTCCAGCAGCAGTTCCACCTCGTCCCTGGACTGGCTGAGTTCCGCGTTCTGCAGCTCCAGCTCGATCTGGTAGACCTGCAGTTCATGCAGATGGCGCTGCTCCGCATCGAGAGGCAGGCTGAGAGACATCTCCTGTTTCCGCAACTGAGTCAGTTCTTCAGCCATGCGGCGCAGCTCGACTGTTTCTGCAGCCTGGATCTTTTCTTTTGTTGTCAACATGGCTGCTCCTTTCTTCCCTTTCGCGGTAGCCGTCATGCGCACCCCCCTGCGTCGCCGCGCGTCAACGTGCGGCAGCCAGCATGGTCTGCAGTTTTTCATTCGCCGCCGACAACTCGGACTGCAGCGTCTTGGCCGCGGTAATATCGAGATAGGTGATCACCACGCCATTGATCACATTATCCATGGTCCGGTACGGCATGATGCGCACCGTATACCAGCGCCCGTCATTGGTCGGAATCTGTTTTTCCGTATACACCAGGGTGCGCAGCACCTCCAGCGCCTCGGCAGTCAGTTCGGGATAGTGCAGATCGGTGGCAATGTCGCTGAGCGGCCGCCCCAGGTCACTGTGGATCAGCTTGATCAGCTTGTTCGTGCCGGTGGTAAAGCGGCGGATATTGAGCTGGTTGTCCAGAAACACGACGGCGATTTCCGTACTGTTGAGCAGGTTCTGCATGTCATTGCTCAGCAGGGAGAATTCTTCCATTTTGGCCTGCTGCTCGGCATTGATGGACTGCAGCTCTTCGTTGATGGACTGCATCTCTTCCTTGGAAGTGGTCAGCTCCTCGTTGGTGGACTGCAGTTCCTCATTGGTGGACTGCAGTTCTTCATTGGCGGATTTGAGCTCCTCCTGAGAGGACTGCATCTCTTCACGGGTGGCATTCAACTCCTCAAAGGTTTTCTGCAGCTCAAGCTCCAGCTCTGCCACCCGCGCACTGTCGGCCTGGCCGGGTTTTGCGCGCCGCCGAACCCTGGCGGCCGGGGGCGCGGCTACATCGTGAAAAACAACCATTACCAGCCCCTGCAACTCGACCGGCGTTTCGATATGCTGGACAGTGACATCGACGACCTGCGTGCCGCCATTGGTGCCGACCGTGAGCCCCCTGGCCGTAACCGTCTCCTTTTGCCGGACAGCCTGCTGGAAGATTCGCGTCAGCTCGAAGCGCAGCCCTTCGCGGGCCATGGCGAAGATATTCCAGTTAACCTTGCCGGACGCGGGTTCAAGATACTTGCCGGTTCGCCCGTTGATGTAAAGGATGTCCCCCCCCTCGTTGACCAGCACGGCCGGCAGGGTATAGCGCTGCAGCAGCAGCTGGTCTGCACAGCTCTGCAGATTTGGAGACGGTTTCAACATGGGCAGCTCCTTTGGTGTTCCGCTCCGCGCCGAGACAAACGATGACGGGAAAGAGATCGTTGCCGGCAGCAGGAGCGATTCGCGCCGCTGGTAGATTCTTGCTTTTGCATTCAGCGGTGCGAAGATGTCCGTGAAGACACCGGCAGTCTCGGCGACCCCCAGAAAAAGTATCCCGCCGGGATTGAGGCAGAAGCGAAACAGCGGCAGAATTTTCTTCTGCAGTTCCGGGGTCAGATAGATCAGCAGATTGCGGCAGACGATAATGTCCAGCCTGGTAAAAGGGGAGTCCATGGCGACGTTCTGAGTGGCAAAGACCACCATATCCCGGATTTCCTTGCGGACCCGGTACCCGCCAGCCTCCTTGATAAAAAACCGGCGCAGCCGCTCGGCACTGACATCGGCGCTGATGTTCGGCGGGAAAATTCCCTTGCGGGCCCGGTCGATGGCATCATGATTCAGATCGGTGGCAAATATCTGCAGCGA
>JAGFXN010000200.1 GCA_017861215.1 Deltaproteobacteria bacterium
GTCGGATTGCTCGACTGCCTGCAGTTTTCCGACAAGCTGAATATATCGATGAACGAGCCTGATTTTCTGAAAGTAACGGGGTTCATGTCATCCAAGGCAGCAAAACGGGCCATCAAGGATCTCGAAGCATTACGGAACAATCTTGCCCATGGACAGGACATCACCAGCCAGGACTGGCCGCCGATTGCCAGGCTTGCCCGGCGGGTTCAGGAGATGCTGTCAGCAACAGGCTTAGCGCCGCTGTCGTCCACTTCGGCTGCGCCGCTTCTCAGAAGGACCAGATAACCGGCAACGCCCGACAGCAGGGAGCCGACGATAACTGCCATCCTGTCGGCATAAGAGAACATTTTGCCGTCATCAAAAGCAAGCCCGTCGATGAACAGACTCATGGTAAAGCCTATCCCGGTCAGCAGGGCCACCCCGTAAAGCTGTCGCCAGTCGGACCCTTCAGGCATCGCTGCCAGGCCGCTCCTGATGGCCAGCCAGCTGAATCCGAAAACCCCCAGCTGCTTGCCGATAAACAGACCGAGCATGATGCCCAGCGGTACCGGTGCAAGCATCTCGGCAATGGATATCTCACTGAGCTGTATGCCCGCATTTACAAAAGCAAACAGCGGCAGTATCATGAAGGCCGCCCAGACATGCAGATCATCCTCGAATGACTTGGCAGGAGTGTGCTTTTTCCCCTGCCGGTCGGTAATTTCCAGCGGGATCATGAATGCCAGGGCGACCCCGGCAAGAGTCGCATGCACTCCCGACTTCAGCACGGAAACCCAGAGCATCACGCCGACCAGGACATAAGCCCCTCTCCTGACCACCCCCCAGATATTCATGCAGAAGAGCGCCAGCAGCGCTGCCAGTGCGAAGATCATTGAAACTATTGATATCTGCTCGGTATAGAACAGAGCGATGATGACGATAGCACCGATATCGTCGATGATCGCCAGCGCCATCAGGAATATTTTCAGTGACACCGGAACTCTTTTGCCAAGCAGTGACAGGATGCCGAGAGAAAAGGCGATGTCCGTAGCCGTAGGTATCGCCCAGCCTCTCATCGCGAACGGTTCATTCCAGTTGAAGATGGCGTAGATCAGGGCCGGCAGAACCATACCCCCCAGAGCGGCGATTCCCGGCAACGCCACCTTCTGCAGCGTGGAAAGATGCCCCTGCAGAATCTCCTGTTTCACTTCGAGGCCCACCAGGAGAAAGAACACTGCCATGAGCCCGTCGTTTATCCAGAGGAGCAGCGGCTTGCCGATATGCAGAACGCCGAAACGCACTTCTACCGGTGTTAACAGAAAGGCATTATACGCTGTCGCTAGCGGGGAGTTTTTCAGCACCATGGCGGCAATGGTCACAAACATCAGCACAACCCCTGCTGATGATTCTTTATGAATAAATTCTTCTATCTTGTGTTCGAGGCTCACAAAACTCCTGTTTTCAGGGGATTCCTGACGAAAAAATCTGCCTTTTCATGAGTTCCTTCTTGATTACCATGGTAAAATCTTCAATCGCCGTGTCCATGGAACCGGTATCCTCGGTTTCAGTTGCCGCAGTCCAGACTAGTTTACCATCTTTGACACTGTTAAATGCTTGTCTCCACCTTGTAGTATTTCTCGGCATAGTTGTAAGCAGGAGCAGCGACAACAACGTAGCTGCGGGCGTAATTACTGTCGAAGCTGCCGTAGTGGGCGGGTCCGCCATATCCACCGCCGCTGCCGTAAATATCGGTTCTGGCAGGCACATGTACGGTCTCCTGCCGGTGGGTGACAAGAATCGCATCACAGCCAATGGACGGAACCGCCGCTTTGACAGAGGCGGGGGTTACTGCCAGCATCTCGGGGAAGATGGTAGAGCTTGCCACGGCATCAACTCCGAGTTGACGCAGGCTGCTGACAAATTCATCCTCCAGTTTCGACCGTATCAGCTGTTTCGGCACGATGGCGATAACCAGAGGCTTTTTGAGCGCCTGCGCCGGAGCTGTACTGTCCTGCCAGGAGACGACTATCTTTGTGGTTGAGCAACCGGCAAGAATACGGTCAACATGGCCAGCAACAAAGCAGCAACAAATCCTTTCATCATAAAATCCCCACCTGTGATCAGCGCACACCGGTCAAGTCGTAAATTTGATACAGAATACCTTAAAGCACATTTTCAGAAAAATAACTATCGGCAGTTTTGCAAAAATTTCCATTAAGAGTAGCATAATTTCCCGTTTTGTATAAAACTGCCTGCTGTAGCTCACCATATCATTTCGAGGTAACCGCCCATGCGTTGCATAGTTTCCGCCATCCTGTTTTTCGCCGTTGCCTTCGTCGGCTGCGCCACCAGACCACTGCCACCTGTTGCAGTAAAAATACCGACCAGGCCGATAAATTACCTTGCTGAAGTTAAACCTCTGCTTGAGAAACGCTGTACCGTCTGCCACTCCTGCTATAACTCGCCCTGCCAGCTGAAACTCGATTCGTTCGAAGGGGTCGATCGCGGTGCCACCAAAAGGGCTATCTATAACGCATCGCGGCTGAGGTCGATGGAACCGACCCGGCTGTTTACCGACGCACAAACCACTGAAGAGTGGCGCAAGAAGGAGTTTGTCAGCGTCACTGCCAGCACGGCGCCAGAAGGTTTCAACAATTCGCTGATGATCCAGCTGCTGGCGCACAAGATAAAAAACCCGAAGAGCCTTGGCGGATATAAACCCGACGCCGATGACCTGACCTGCTCCGCAAACGGCAGTGAACTGGCAGAGTATCTGGAAAAGCATCCGAATAACGGCATGCCGTACGGCTTTCCGCCTCTGAAACAGGATGAATTCGACCTGGTAGCCGGCTGGCTCTACCAGGGCGCCAAGGGACCGGACCCGGCAGCGCAGAAAAAGCTGGAGACGCCGCAGACTGCTGATGCGGCGGCAGTTGTCAAGTGGGAGGACTTCTTTAACCGGAATGATCCGAAATACGCCATGACCGCCCGCTACATTTATGAACATCTCTTTCTGGCGCATATCAAGTTCGGCACAGCCACTAACGAGTTCTATGAACTGGTACGCTCAAAGACGCCGCCGGGAGAGCCGCTGGAGCTTGTGGCCACGGTCCGCCCCTACGATGATCCGGATGCGCCGCAGGTTTACTACCGTTTCCGCAAGGTGTACTCGACCATAGTGCAGAAAACGCACATGGTTTATGAGCTGGATGACGCCAGAATGCGCCGCTACGAGGAGCTGTTCATCAAGCCGGAGTGGCTGCAGAAGCCTCACCTCACCGGCTATGACCCCAAGCTGAGTGCCAACCCTTTCAAGACTTTCGAACAGATTCCACCCCGTTCCCGCTACCAGTTTCTCCTGGACAGCTCCGAGTACGTCATCATGACCTTCATTCACGGTCCGGTCTGCAAAGGGCAGATCGCCCTGAATGTCATTGACGATCAGTTCTGGGTGATGTTCATGAATCCGGACTACGATCTTGCGGTAAAGTACCCCGGATTCCTGAAACTGCAAAGCGACCGGCTGGCAATGCCGATTGAAAGAGGAAGTGATCTGCGGCTAGTCTCGGCAGTGACCGATGAACACAAGAAACTGGCCGTCGAATATTACAACGCCAGACAGGACTACTATCAGGCTCTAAACTATGGCGGACTCGGCTATGATGCCATCTGGAAAGGGAATAGTGCCGCTGATGCCCCGTTCCTGACTATCTATCGCCATTTCGACAGCGCCTCGGTACACAAGGGGGCGTTGGGCAGCCTCCCGAAAACTCTCTGGGTGATCGACTACCCGCTGCTGGAACGA
>JAGFXN010000201.1 GCA_017861215.1 Deltaproteobacteria bacterium
CGTCTGCCGCTGTTCCGCGGAGTGACAGAAGACAACGGAGCGGTAGTTCGTGCCGTGGTCCGGGCCCTGCCGGTTGAGCTGGGTCGGATCGTGACAGCTCCAGAAGTGCTGCAGGAGCCATGCATACGAGACGACTCCCGGATCGAAAGTAACTTCAACGACTTCGGCATGACCCGTCAGCTGCGAGCAGACTTCACCGTAGGAAGGGCTTTCCGTCGTGCCGCCGCAGTAGCCGACAGCTGTGGAGAGTACGCCGCTCAGGCTGCGGAACTCCTCTTCGACGTGCCAGAAGCAGCCGGCACCGAAAGTTGCCTTTTCCATTGCATCCCCTGCCTCTGCCGTAGCCGCAGTTACTGGTAATTCTTTCTGCGGAACAGACCGGTCTTCAGCGATACAATCCTGTCGAGAAAGAGAATCCCGTCAAGGTGATCAAGTTCGTGCTGGATGGCGACTGCTTCAAAGCCGCTGGCAGCCACCGTCTGCTGCTCGCCGTGCAGATTGAGGTACTTGACCGTTACCGCTGTGGCGCGCTCGACTTCACCGGTGTAATCCGGAACGCTCATGCACCCTTCGCGCATAACCGCAGAGCCGTCGGCGGCGACAATCTCCGGATTTAGCATGATAAGGAGTCCGTGGTTGTTTTCTTTGCCGTGGCGATTGTTTGACACATCGACGACACAGGCGGCGAGGGAGACGCCGATCTGCGGGGCAGCAACGCCTACCGATCCCGGTCCGGCTCTCATCGTGTCTACAAGATCCTCAATGAGCCCCCTGATGTGCTCGTCCACTCTTGCGATCAGATGAGCACGCTTCTTCAGCAGAGGGTGCGGAAATGTCAATATTTTCTGAACTGGCATTGGTCTTTCCGGATTACAGCGATACCGGTGTTATGGCACGAACGCCTATTTCGACATTCAGTTCTTTGCGGAGCGGTTCCATCATCGCTGCAGTGCTGTCAACGGACATGCCTGCAGGGAGGATCGCCTCCAGCATCAATACATAGACCGGCTCTTCCTTGGTGCCGATCAGGCGGGTGTTCAGGTCGGTGATATTGACCTTATGGTCTGCCAGCGCTCTGGTGACCCGGTAGACGATTCCGGGCTGATCAGAGCCGTAAACCGATATCAGGCAGAGTTCACCCGCGTCGTCTACCGGGGACAGCTCATCGTCATGAAGGGTCCGCAGGTGCACGGCCAGTCCGGTTCTTTCCTGCAGCGCGCGGAATTCATCAGCCAGTCGCGCTTTGGAAAAAGGTTTTTCATGGGTGACAATCAGAATCATGGCAAAATCGCCACCGAGCATGGTGCAGCTTGAGTCGGCGATGTTGCATCCCAGACGGTAGAGTACTTCGGAAGTATCTGCCACGATCCCGGGCCTGTCCTTACTGATGATCGTCAGGGCAAAATGGGCAAGGTGATCAGCGCTTTTCCGTGTCATGGTACCTCCGCATCATAGCTTGTTGATGTAGACTTCACGCGGTTTGCTCGTGCCGTCGGATGGGCCGACAACACCTTCCCGTTCCATTTTTTCCATAATCCTGGCAGCACGGTTGTAGCCGATCCGCAGCCGTCTCTGAATCATGGAGATGGACGCCTGCCGGGCCTCTGCAACCAGTGCCAGAGCGGCATCGTACTGGGGATCGTCCTCTTCGTCATCCCTGCTGCCACTCTTGCCGTCGGTCTCTTTCATTTCAAGAATCGACTTTTCGTACACCGGTTTACCCTGTTTTTTCAGGAACTCGACTACCCGCAAGACCTCCGCATCGGAGACGAAAGCGCCGTGAGAACGGATAAGCTTGGAAGTTCCCGGCGGCAGGAAGAGCATGTCACCCATTCCCAGCAGAGATTCGGCGCCATTACAGTCGAGGATGGTGCGGGAGTCTGTCTTTGAGGAGACCTGGAAGGAGATCCGCGCCGGAAAATTTGCCTTGATCAGCCCGGTGATGACGTCTACCGACGGGCGCTGGGTGGCAAGGATCAGATGGATACCGGCAGCGCGGGCCATCTGCGCGAGTCTGGCGATCGATTCCTCAATGTCTTTGCCGGCGACCATCATCAGATCGGCAAGCTCATCGACAATAACAACGATGTACGGCAGATGGCCGTGCTCCAGCTGCTCCTCTTTGGCAAGGAACTCCTGCATGGCTGCTTCGTCGGCTTCGACAAGATCCTCAACCTCCTCCACCGTGACAACGGCGTTGGCCTGCAGTTCGGCAACCTCCTTTTCTTCACGGAGCAGCTCCCGGTTATAGGAGTCGATGTTGCGCACGCCCTTGTCCGCCATCAGCCGGTAACGGCGGCCCATCTCCTCAACTGCCCATTTGAGGGCAAGCGAGGCCTTTTTCGGGTTGGTGACAACCGGCAGCAGCAGGTGCGGAATCCCTTCATACACCGAAAGCTCCAGCATTTTCGGATCAACCATGATCAGCCGGACATCCTTCGGTGTTGCCGTGTACAGGATGGACAGAATCATGGTGTTGATGGCAACCGATTTACCGGAACCGGTCGCTCCGGCTACCAGCAGATGCGGTGCCCGTGCCAGATCCATAATCAGAGGCAGCCCGGCAATATCCTTGCCCAGCGCCATCGGCAGCTTCATTTTCCCTTTGTGAAAAGATTCACTGGCAAAGATCTCCTTCAGGAACACCATCTCCCGGTCACGGTTCGGCAGTTCAATGCCGACGACTCCTTTCCCCGGAATGGGGGCGACTATCCGTATTGCCAGGGCCTGGAGAGCCATGGAGAGATCGTCTGCCAGACCGGCAATCCGGCTCACCTTGATGCCGGGCCCGGGAGAAAATTCATACATGGTGATGACCGGGCCGGGACATATCTCCACAACCTCGCCGTCAATGCCGAAATCCCTGAGTTTTTTCTCAAGCAGTTTCGAATTCATGGCAAGGGCTTCCTTGTCGATCCGCCGTTCGGTTGCCGGCGGGGTGTCAAGGAGCGACAGCGGCGGGGTCACGAAGTCGCCGTCGCTGCGGATAAAATCGAACGTTTCCTGAACCGGCTTGAGCTTGTCGCCCTCCTTCTTCTTTTCTTTTTTAGCAGGAAGAGTCGGCAGTGCCGGCATTGTTACCTGGAGAGGCTTGATGAGGGGGGCTTTTGCTTCGGAACCCCTCTCTTCTCTGTCTTCAAGAGCCCTGTTCAGGTTCTTCTTCTCCTGCCATCTGTTCCAGCGGTCACTGACGGCATTTATCCACCAGTCCGCATACAGAATAAAGGAGAAGCGGGAGAGCACCATTATCGCTGCCGCCAGCATCGGCAGGAGGAGCAGGATGGCGCCGGAGGTGCCGAGATAGTGCTTCAGGATTTCTGCCGTTTTGAAGCCAATGCCGCCGCCGGTCGGGACCCTCTGGCCAAAAAGCTCGGTGAACTCCAGATTAAAGGCAAAGATTGCTGACAGCGTGACCAGCAGACCGGTAAAAGCGGCTATTTTATATGCTTTCCAGCGAAACTCCTTGAAGCGGAGCGAGCGGTAGGCGAGATAGAGGAATGCGGCAGGGATGGCGTAGGCAGCAAGACCGAACAGCTGCAGCATCAGGTCGGAGAGTTGCGCACCGAAGCTGCCGCCAAGATTCTTGACGACATGGTCCGAGGAGAAGGTGTTGAAGGAGAAGTCGTCTGCCTTGAAAGACAGCAGCGCAATCAGCAGGAAGAGGCCGGTTGCGCCGAGGAGCATCCCCTTGATTTCCACAGCAAGTTTCTCTTTTTTTTCGCCTGGATCAGTCATGAGAGTGAGAGAATACCATTAATTCTGGCAATGAAATGACCGGCCGGCGGGCAATCGTCTTTTTGAAGAAGCGCTTCAGTACGGTACGCACCTCCTGCTTTACCTCGGTCCACTCGCCGAGCACCTCGATGTTCAGCTGTTCCAGGCACTCCATTACCACTCTTCTTGCCTGCTCCAGGAATTCCCGGCTGTCATCTTCAAAGACAACGCCGCGGGAAACAATGTCGGGCCCGTAGATGATCTTGCCGGTTTCCTGATCAATACCGATAATAACGACAACCATGCCGTCTTCGGAGAGATGCTTGCGGTCCTTCAGCACAATCTCGCCGACATCACCGATACCTTTGCCGTCCACAAAAACCCGGCCATGTTCAACCTTGTCGAGAACGCAGGCCTCGCCGGCCGCAAAAGCGACAACATCGCCGTTGGTCATGATAATGCAACGCTCGCGCGGTATGCCGACCTTTTCCGCCAGGCGGGCATGTTGTACCAGGTGACGGTATTCGCCGTGAATCGGCAGAAACCAGGACGGCCGGACAAGGTTGAGAATCAGTTTCAGCTCTTCCTGGCTGGCATGACCGGAAACATGGACTTCGGAAACATTTTCATGAAAAACCTCGGCGCCGCGCCGGTAGAGGTGATTGATCAGATCGGAAATGGTTTTTTCATTCCCCGGAATGAACCTGGAGGAGAGGATCACCGTATCGCCCGCCTCCAGCTTGATCTGCTTGTGATCATCCATGGCGATGCGCGACAGGGCGCTCATCGGTTCGCCCTGGGAGCCGGTGGTGATCATGCAGATCTGCTCTTTTGGCAGGCCTGGCAGCTCCTTGAGGTCGATAAGGAGGCTGTCCGGAATATCGATGTAGCCGAGCTCCCGGGCGATGCGCACATTGGCTATCATGGAGCGGCCATTGAGGAGCACCTTGCGCCCGGCGCGGGCGGCAGCTTCCATAACCTGCTGTACCCGGTGAATATTGCTGGAAAAGGCGGCGACTATAATCCTGGCCTGACATTTCGGAAAGATATTGTCAAAGGCGTCCCCGACCAGACGCTCCGACAGGGTGTACCCTTCCCGCTCGACATTGGTCGAATCCGCCAGCAGCGCCAGCACCCCTTCCTCGCCGTATCTGGCAAAGGTTGCCAGGTCGGTCAGCTCGCCATCAACGGGGGTCTGATCGATCTTGAAGTCGCCGGTATGAATGACAACCCCTTCCGGGGTGTGGATGGCAAAAGCACAACCGTCAACAATGGAGTGGGCAACCCGGATGAATTCAATCGAGAAGCAGCCGGCCGCAACACGCTCCCGCGGCTTGACACAGACCAGTTTGACCGCACCTTCAAGCTCGAACTCCTTGAGTTTTTCACTGACAAAGCCGAGAGTCAGCGCCGTGCCGTACACAGGCGGGTTGATCTCCCGCAGAATATACGGCAGGGCACCGATATGGTCCTCATGGCCGTGGGTGAGGAAGATGCCGCGAATGGACTCCTTGCGGTGCAGCAGGCAGGAGATGTCGGGAATGACGATGTCGATGCCGAGCATGTGCGGTTCCGGAAACATCAGCCCGCAGTCGACAATGATAAGGTCATCGCCGTACTCGAAAAGCATCATGTTCAGGCCGATTTCACCCAGCCCGCCGAGCGGGGTTATCTTCAGCCCGGAGATGTCCTGTGCAGATAATTCCATAGTAGTATTTATCTCGCTGGTTGTAGCGGTTTGGCAAGCAGCTGTATCTTCTCGTCACAGATGACGATCCATTTCATCCCGGGTTTGAAGAGCCCATGGGTTGCATAAAAAGAGCTCCGCAGCGCCCGGTAGGCAATCAGGGCCTTTTCGGTATCACCTCTGCTCTCCAGATCCCTGCCGATCATCCACAGTTTTTCAGCCGCCCTTTCGACGAGCGGGCTGAAAGGGGTGTACATATGGATTGCCGACTCGAATCCGGCAATCGCATTGATCTGATCACCGGCTGCCAGTGCTTTTTCCCCTCTGGAGAGCTGTGACCACTGCCGGAATTGAGTAGCGCCGGCAAAGAGAAGAATTGAGGCACTGGCAATAACAGCGCCGTTTACCAGGACGGTTTTTGTCCGATCAAGCATGGCAGAGTCACCTTCAAAAAAAGTTCGGTACGGTCAGCAGCAGAGTTCCGGCAAGGATGGCAAGCACTCCGGCCAGAGCTGCCAGAGCTGCCAGTATATGCCATGGCGCGCGCAACCGGTACGCTGCGGGCATCCCCCAGGCGGTAACGGCAAGACCGGCAATGATTAACGGTATATACTTGAAGCCCATTTCAAATCTCCACTTTCCGGCGCTAGCCAGGCGCGCCTTCTTTCTGCACATGCGAACCGTTCTCGCCGGCAATTTCAGGGGGGCCTGACCCTGATTACTCCGGGGCTGACAGGTACAACAGTGCTGTCCCTGCCACCGCTGCCCCGGTCCCT
>JAGFXN010000202.1 GCA_017861215.1 Deltaproteobacteria bacterium
CTGGAGGCTGGAGGCTGGAGGCTGGAGGCTGGAGGCTGGAGGCTGGAGGCTGGAGGCTGGAGGCTGGAGGCTGGAGGCTGGAGGCTGGAGGCTGGAGGCTGGAGGAATAGGTTGTCCCGAATCTGTGAGCTGTGCAAGGTTTTTCCTGACAGTCTTCAGCCTTCAGCCTGTCAACCTGTTTTCAGGCTGATTTTTTCAGAAAGACCACCAGGGCACCATCTCCGCCCAGCTGCCGCGGCGCCTGGAGAAACTCGGCAATCATATCTTTACCGGTGTCGCGCAGCCACTTCTCGACCGCTTTTTTCAGAACCGGTTCTTCGGGTGAATGGTTGCCTCTGCCGGTAATAACCAGCACCGCCTGCTGCTGTCTTCGAAAGGCGCCGCCGATAAACATGGCGAGCGCGCCCAGCGCCTCATCCCTGGTAAGGCCGTGCAGATCAAGCTCGTAGTCCAGCCGTATCGTGCCGCGCCGGAGCTGCCTGAGGCGGCTGCTGCGCGGCTTTACCGCTGCGGGATCGTCAGGAACATCGTCATCAAAGCGGACATCCAGCTTCAGCCCGTTAATCGTCTCAAGAAAGAGCTGCTGCTCGTTCTCCTCGATTTTACGGACAACAGCCTTTACCGGGGAGAGCGCTTTTCCCGGCAGCGATTTCTGCTGCCCCCCGGCCAGCGGGGCTACTCCGGACATTGCCTGAAAAAAGAGATCCATGTCAACGGACTCTCTTTTGGGCTCGGCTTTGGGGGGAGGCGTTACTACGGCAGCAGGCTCCGCCGCCACCCCCTTCAGCCCTTTCAGCGCGGCAAAGGGCGTGATCGCAAACTCTTTCTTTACGGGAGGTGTGCCTTGTTTCTTCTTCATAGCACCTACATAGCATGTTTGCCGGGTAATTTCATGCAAATTCCATATTGCATTTTTGATTGAAATGCGGGTAGATGCAATCATGCCGCTTGAAAAGCAGGAACGAAATCAAGACGGCAAGGAATGAGGCGACGCAGGCGTACCGCCAGCTACGGTGAGGAGCCGAAGACGCGCCGGCGCCGCTGGCGCCTTGATTTGGAATCGGAATCACAAACTTTCCCGGGAGGAGCAGATGTCCATAGCAGAGCAGGTAAAAGTTATCGCAACGAATGCCCGTGAGGCCTCGACAGCTGTGGCACGGCTCACCTCCGGCGAAAAGAACCGGCTCCTCCTTGCCATGGCTGACGCCCTCACTGCCGCCACCGGGGCTCTGATCGCCGCCAACGCCAAAGACCTTGCCGGCGGCCGGGATAAAGGACTTTCCGCTGCCATGCTCGACCGGCTGCTCCTCGATGAAGCGCGAATCAAGGGAATGGCGGACGCCCTGCGGCAGGTTGCGGCGCTCCCCGATCCGGTCGGCTCGGTTGACCGGATGTGGCTCCGCCCGAACGGCCTGCAGGTCGGCAAGATGCGGATTCCGCTCGGAGTCATCGGCATCATCTACGAAGCGCGGCCGAATGTTACCGCCGATGCTGCCGCGCTCTGCCTCAAGGCCGGCAATGCAGTAATCCTGCGGGGCGGTTCGGAAGCGATCAACTCCAATCTGGCCATTGCCGGCGTCCTGCAGGAGGAGATGAACCGTGCCGGTGTCCCGGCGGCAGCACTCTCGCTGATCCCTTTCCCTGAGCGGGAAGGGGTGCTGGAGATGCTGAAGCAGGACGAGCTGATCGATCTCATCATTCCCCGCGGCGGCGAGAGCCTGATCCGCTTTGTGGTCGAGCATTCACGCATCCCGGTCATCAAGCACTACAAGGGGGTCTGTCACATCTTTGTCGATGCCAGCGCTGACAGCGCCATGGCGAGCAAGATCATCGTCAACGCCAAGGCCCAGCGACCGGGCGTCTGCAATGCCCTGGAAACGCTACTGGTGCATCGTGACGCAGCTGCCGCATGCCTCCCGCACATTGCCGCCGCGCTCCGTGCCAAAAACGTCGAGATCCGCGGAGATGAAACCGTCTGCGCCCTCGTTGCCGATGCAACGGCGGCGACCGAGGACGACTGGTCAGCCGAATACCTGGAACTGATCCTGGCGGTACGGGTTGTTGCCGACATGGATGAAGCGATAGCGCATATCAACCGCTACGGCTCGCTCCATACCGAAGCGATCATCACCAGCGACTATGGCAATGCCCGGCGTTTCATCCGCGAGGTCAACTCCAGCACGGTGCTGGTCAACGCCTCCACCCGCTTTGCCGACGGTGGTGAACTGGGACTCGGCGCCGAGATCGGCATCTCGACAACCAAGCTCCACTCCTTCGGGCCGATGGGGCTGGAAGATCTGACGACGACGAAGTTTATCGTCTACGGCAACGGACAGATACGGGACTAACAACAGGCAGAAGACTGAAGGCTGAAGGCTGAGGGTTATAAAAACCTTCAGCCTTCAGCCTTCAGCCAGGTTTATCATGAAAATTGGCATTTTAGGCGGTACCTTCAACCCCATCCACCTTGCTCACCTGAACATTGCCGCAGCGGTGCGCGACCGGTTCACCCTCGACCGCATTATCTTCATCCCGGCGGCAATCCCGCCGCACAAGGAACTTGACGGCGCTATCGCCTACGCCGACCGCCGGGCCATGGTGGCACTCGCCATTGCCGGGGAGCCTGCCTTCACGGTCTCCGACATCGAAGAGCGGCGCGGCGGCTGGTCCTACTCTGTCTACACGCTGGCCGAACTGCAGGCGCTCCACCCTGATGACGAGCTCTATTTCATCATCGGCAGCGACTCTTTCCTGGAAATTGCCTCCTGGTACCGGGCTGCAGAAATCTTCACCCTCAGCAACATTGTCGTGGTAGAACGGCCCCAGGCGCCGCTGGCCGACCTGCTCGCTGCGCTTCCTGTTGCCATGCGCGGAGAGTTCTGCTATGATTCCACTGCAATGCGCCTGACCCACCGGTCAGGCTTTTCCGTTTATTATCTTCCCGGCACACCTTTGGCAATCTCGTCCAGTGAAATACGCAGGCTTGTCCGCTCAGGGCAGTCGATCCGCCACCTGGTTCCGGACGCTGTCGCCCGCTATATTTCTGAAAAAAGGATTTATCTACATGACCGTGAAACCGACCGTTAAACCGACTATTACCACCGCTGAACGAGCACTGAAGTGCGCTGCCCTGGCGCTTGAAAAAAAGGCTTTTGATGTCAAGGTGCTCGACATCAGGAGGCTCTCCACCATTGCCGACTATCTCGTCCTTGCCACCGGCAGCTCCGATAAGCAGGTAGTGGCAATTGCCGACTCAATCCGCACCGGCCTGAAAAAATACGGCAAGGCTCTCGACGTCGAAGGGGCAAAAGAGGGCAAATGGGTTGTCATCGACTACGGTGATGTCATCGTCCATGTCTTTTACACCGAACTCCGCCACTACTACAATCTCGATGAACTCTGGAGCAATGCGCCGCTGGTCGAAATTCCGGATGAATACCTCTGGGAGCACAAGGAGCCGTGAAACTCCGCATCATCTGGGTCGGCAGAAGCCAGGAAGCCTGGGTGAAAGCCGGCATCGAGGAATATGCCGGCAGGATACGGCGCTACGCCCCGCTGGAGATTGTCGAGGCCAAGGAAGAGAAAGGGGCCGCTGCCGAGCTGATGCGGCAGCGCGAAGGAGAGCGGATAGTGAAGCTCGTCCCGAAAGGGAGCCGGCTGATCCTCCTTGACGAAACCGGCCAGCAGCTCACCTCGCCGGAGTTTGCGGCACTGGCGGGAAAATACCGCGACAGCAGCACCCAGGAACTCTGCTTCGTCATCGG
>JAGFXN010000203.1 GCA_017861215.1 Deltaproteobacteria bacterium
TTCCCTTTTGTCTCCAACCTGTCCCTCAACATTCTGGTAAAACTCCACTACCGCAAGGATAAGGAGACGTCCCTGGCCAGGATCAAGGTGCCGGTGGGGGCAGGCATTCCCCGCTTTATCCGCGTGGGACAACAGGACACCTTCGTGCCGCTCGAAGAAGTCATCGGCAATAATCTGGACATGCTTTTCCCGGGGATGGTGATCGTCTCCAGCGAGCTTTTCCGGGTCACCCGCAACGCCAACACCGAGAAGAACGAGGAACAGGCCGACGATCTGATGGCCCTGATCGAGTCGGAACTGCGGGAGCGGAAATTCGCCCCCATCGTCCGCCTGGAGGTAATGCAGCGCATGTTGCCGCTGCACCGCGGCCACCTCGCCGCGGAACTGAATCTGGATGAAGTCGCCGACGTTTTCGAAGTAACCGGCATGCTGGCCATGCGCGACCTGATGGAGCTCACCTCACTTGACTATCCCCATCTCAAGGAGGCGCCGCACCAGCCGGTGGACCATCCGCAACTGATCAGTACCCGCAGCATCTTTCACATTATCCGCGACGCCGGAGCAATCCTGCTGCAGCATCCGTATCAATCCTTCAGCACCTCGGTTGAGCGCTTTCTCCAGGAAGCGGCGGCTGATCCCAAGGTACGGGCCATCAAGATGACCCTCTACCGCACGGCGACCGACAGCCGCATCGTCGACTGTCTCATCAATGCCGCCGAAAACGGCAAACAGGTAGCGGTGGTGGTGGAGCTGAAGGCCCGTTTCGACGAGGCCGCCAACATCCGCCTGGCGGAACGGATGGAACAGGCCGGGATTCATGTAACCTACGGGGTGATGGGACTCAAAACCCACTGCAAGGTGATCATGGTGATCCGCCAGGACTACAACAGCCTGCGGCGCTACCTCCACTTCGGCACCGGCAACTACCACCACGGCACCGCCCGGCTCTACAGCGACCTGGGGCTGTTCACCTGCGACGATAAGATCGGCCAGGATGTCACCGAACTGTTCAATTATCTCACCACCGGCTATACCCCCAAAAGGAACTACCGGAAACTTCTGCCGGCGCCCAAGCTCCTCAAGAAAGCGCTGATCGCCAGGATCGACCGGGAAATCGCCCTGCATCGGCAGAAGGAGCCGGGCCTGATCCAGTTCAAGGTGAATGCCATGGACGATCTGGATATCGCCAGCGCCCTGTACCGGGCCTCGCAGGCGGGGGTGAAAGTCGATCTCATCGTCCGGGACAGCTGCCTGATCCGTCCGGGTCTGCCGGGTCTTTCCGAGAATATCCGCGTCATCAGCATTGTCGGCCGCTTTCTGGAACATGCGCGTGTCTACTATTTCCGCAACGGCGGCAGGGAAGAGTATCTGATCGGCTCGGCCGACGCCATGCAGCGCAACCTGGAGAGCCGGGTCGAAGTTGTGGTGCCGGTAGAGCGTCTCAAACTGCAGCGGGAACTGCGGCAGCTTCTCGACATCCAGCTGGCTGACAAACGCAGTGCCTGGGAGATGCAGCCCGACGGCACGTACCTCCAGCGCAAACCAGCCAAAGGCGATGAAGAGAAGAGCTGCCAGCAACTCCTCATCGAGTCGGCAACCAGGGCCAACAAGCAGGCGTCGCGGCTGAAGAAACGCAAGCTCAAGGGGCTGACTGCCGGCAAGGACTGACCTTAGGAGCTATAACAAATAACATGGGCATCTTGCATCTCATCTTCAGGCCATCTTTAACCGGACTTCAATCGTCAAATCCTCGACGTAGCCGTGTTTATGCCCTTGGGTACTACGTCTGCGGTTTGTCTTGATCAGTCCAGTTAAACCTGACCTAAATCTATGCGCAATTTTGACCATACTATTCATTTACAGCTCCTTAGCGATTGATCACTGCGCCAGCAGAATCAACGGAGACGAACCATGTTACGACTGCTGCAATCCATATTCGGCAGTGCCAGCCAGGGTCGCTACCCGGAGTCCCTCGTCACTGAAGCAATCGAGCGGGCAGTGGACGGCACCGACCCGGGGCTGCGCGCCGTATCCGGCTACAGGAAAAAACTGCGGCCGGCAGTCATTTGCGCCATCGATCATGTGATAGCACTGGTAGAAGCTCTGCCGACGCCGATGCCGGTGCGATTCGCCGCTTATAGTGACGACTCCCGCCTCAAGGGCTTCTTCATTTCCGCTGCCGATCTGAAAAACGTCTTCACGAAAGACCGGAGCCTTGCCGATTTTCTGCAGGGACCGGCAGGCGACGCAACGCAGATCTTTGCCTTGCTGGCGATGGAGAAGCAGGAGAGAGGGACTTTCGGTGCCGAACTGTCCGGCGACATAGTCATCCGCGACGTCCCCAAGGTGACGGTCAGCTTCGATGCCCACCGTCTTCTCGACCCGACCGCAGACGAAGTGACAACCCGCCGGCTTCTCATGCGCCGCGCCTACGACCATCTGCTCAGCCTGGCGCTCAAGCGCCTTGCCTTCGTAAAATCGGAACGGATTGATCTGGAACGGCGGCGCACGCTGCTGCAGGCCAAGCTGAACCTGCTGGAACGGGAGGGGTGGGGTTTCGACGCGGCCGATCCCGGTGAAAAAATCAGCGCCGCCACTCTGGAGGAACGGCTCGGGGAGCTTGAAACGCAGCTGCAGGAGTTTGGCGGCGATGATCGCGAGCACGAAGCCTACCTGCAGATCGTTGCTGACCTGCTGGGAAAACCCGAGGAGTACCTGCTGGCAAAGAGCGAAACAATCTTCGTCAACCGCATGGGATTCAAGCAGAGCGAAGCCTCAAGCGACGCGCCGGAATTGACGTTCACCGATCTCCGCAACGCTGAAGGGCGCAGCCTGGTGGCAGTGCTGGTTTCTCTGCAGGGTGAGGAGCTGCGGAATCTTTAACGGCTCATGCTACAATGAGCAGAAACGGAAGGAGGTCCGGACTGGGGTCTGCGTTTCGCCTTGACCTTGCTCTTTCCAAAACAAGAGGCAGTAGTAAGCATTACGGCAGAAACAGGAGTTTAACCGGCGGCCGGCCCTACTGACAGTTACAGCCGATGAAAGTAACGTCAACCACGTTTTTCAACAACTCAGCAAACAAGGAGCAGCATCATGAAAAGAATGAAAGCGGCAGCACTATTTGTAATGGTATTGGCAGCAGCACTGCAATTGGGAGGCTGCGCCGTGGGAAGTACTCAGGCACGCGGTGTCGACACCAAGAACTCGCCCCTGGTCAACCCGGAGATTCTCGTCAAAGGTACCGATGACCAGGCTCTCTACCGTTATGTGAATCCGAAGGCGGACGTCAAGCAGTACAGCAAAATCATGATCGACCCGGTGCTGGTCATCAAGGACGGGCAACTGGACAAGGAGGAGATGGAAAATTACCAGAAACTCGCCAACAACGCCTTTGTCTACCTGAAGCAGGAGCTTGAGAAGCGCTACCAGATCGTCACGGATGCCGGGCCGGGGACAATGCGGCTGCAGATGGCGATAGTCGATGCCGACAGCGCCAGCCCGGTCAGTAACACACTCTCAACCCTCCTGCCGGTGGGCATGGTTGTCTCCCTGGTCAAATATTCCGCCACCGGCAAACAGAGCGGTGTGGGGGAAATAACCGCACAAATGAAAATCACTGATGCCCTTACCGGTGAACTGCTCGGCGCGGCACTTGACCGGCGCGTCGGCGGCAAGGAACTGAAAAACCTCTGGAGCGACTGGCGCAATGCCGACGACGCCCTGCAGTACTGGGCCAAACGGGTGAGTTTTGCCCT
>JAGFXN010000204.1 GCA_017861215.1 Deltaproteobacteria bacterium
AGCGGCTCCTTGATGATCTCGTCGATGACATCCAGCTCCTTGATATCCTGGGCCGTCAGCTTGAGAGCCTCGGCGGCCTGCTCCCCTTTGGTGCCGTCGGACCAGAGGATGGCGGCACACCCTTCCGGGGAGATGACGGCATAGACCGAGTATTCCAGCATCAGAATACGGTCGCCGACCGCAATGGCCAGCGCCCCGCCCGAGCCCCCCTCGCCGGCGATAACGACGATGATCGGCACGGTCAGCGAGGCCATCTCCCGCAGGTTTCTGGCGATCGCCTCGGCCTGGCCGCGCTCTTCAGCACCGATGCCGGGAAAGGCGCCGGGAGTATCGACAAAAGTGATCACCGGCAGTTTGAACTGCTCCGCCATCTTCATCAGGCGCAGCGCCTTGCGGTACCCTTCCGGATTCGGCATGCCGAAGTTCCGGTACACCTTTTCCTTGGTATCACGCCCTTTCTGATGGCCGATCACCATCACCGCTTCGCCGTCAAGCCGCGCCGTACCGCCGACAATGGCATGATCGTCGCCGAACAGCCGGTCGCCATGCAGCTCCGTGAACTCGGTGAAGATCAGGTTCAGATAATCCATCGTGAACGGGCGGTTGATATGCCGGGCGATCTGGGCGGTCTGCCAGCGGGAAAGATTGCTGAAAATCTCGGCCCGCATCTTGTCTGCCCGCTTCTCCAGCTTGGTGATTTCCGCGGCAAGATCCATGCTCTCGGAGAGCACGGCAAGTTCTGCGATCTTTTTCTCCAGCTCCATCAGCGGCTTTTCAAACTCCATATAGTACTGGTTCGCCATGTATAACTCTCCTGAACTGTTAATTTCAAAGCCCTGGCAGACTTTTCAGAAAGCCATGCTACTCAAAAGTGACGGCATTATACCCTAACAACCCTTCCACTTCCAGCGATAATCCCTCGGTCGGCGTCACGGAATACTGCTGCGGCAGACGGAGCACCGCGGTGCAGAGGTCAGGGAGGACAATGTGCAGCGTGGTCCGGCAGCCGCCCTGATGGCGCATCATGATACCCTTCAACGATTCGAGCCGGGCGCTGTCCAGGGCGCTGCTGTTGATGATAAAGCTGACCGCCCGGGTCTCTTTTTCGCTGACTGCCCGGAGCAGCTGCACGGAAGTGGCGACTATCTTGTTCGACTTCTCCCCCTTCTCAAAAGTGCCGGCGACCAGCAGCGGCTCATCACTCTTGAGAAGCTCGGCTACAGTCTGGAAAATATTGGGGAGGACCACAACCTCGACGCTGCCGATCCTTCTCGAAATTGAGGCGCAGCTTTTCATCCCACTCCCGGATATCCGGCAGATGCCCGCCGCCATTCCCGTTCCCCTTGACAATCTCGGCAGTACCAAACAGTGATACCTGGGCACTGTCCCGCTCGTCCTGGATCCGTTGTCCCAGGTTCGCCGCCTCCTCCAGCGCCGCGAACAGTGCCGAGCGCTGCGCGCCGGTCGAGTCAAAGGCGCCGCTTTTCACCAGCGCCTCCATGACCCGCTTGTTCACCTTGCGCAGATCGACCCGTTCGCAGAAGTTGAAGAGATCGCTGAAACGCTGCTCTTTTCGTGCCTCCAGAATCGACAGAATGGCCGACTCGCCGACATTCTTGATGGCGCCGAGTCCGAAGCGGATCGACGTGCCGATGACCCGGAAGGAGAACTCGGATTCGTTGATATCGGGCGGCAGCAGGTCAATGCCCATCTCCCGGCAGTCGTTGATGTTCTTGACGATCTTGTCGGTATTCCCCATGTCCTCGGTCAGCAGAGCCGCCATGAACTCGACCGGATAATGCGCCTTCAGGTAGGCGGTCTGGTAGGCGATCAGCGCGTACGCCGCCGAGTGCGACTTGTTGAACCCGTATTCGGCGAACATCGCCATCAGGTCGAAGATGGCCTCGGCCTTCTTCAGATCGATCCCCTGCTCCCTGGCGCCGGCGAGGAACGGAATCTTCTCCTTGGCCATGACCGAGGCGTCCTTCTTCCCCATGGCGCGGCGGAGCAGGTCGGCGCCGCCGAGGGAGTAGCCTGCCAGGGTGCGGGCGATCTGCATGACCTGCTCCTGGTAGACGATGACCCCGTAGGTATCCTTGAGGATCGGCTCCAGTTCCGGGAGATCGTACACTACTTTTTTGCGGCCGTGCTTGCGCTCGATGAAGTCCTTCACCATGCCTGAATTGAGCGGACCCGGACGGTACAGGGCAACGGCGGCGATGACATCCTCGAAACAGGACGGTTTCAGGTCGCGGAGCATCTCCCGCATGCCGCTCCCCTCCAACTGGAACACGCCGGTGGTATTCCCCTCCGAGATGAGCTGGTAGCTGAGGGGATCGTCATCGGCAAGCAGGGCTATGTCGAAATCCGGGTCCTTGCCGGCACGGATCAGCTTGACGGCATTGTCGATGACCGTCAGGTTCTTCAGCCCAAGGAAATCGAACTTCACCAGGCCGATCTTTTCGACATACTTCATCGAATACTGGGTATTGATCAGACCGGTCTTCTGGTCCTTGTAAACCGGGCAGAACTCCTCCAGCATATCCGGCGCCACCACCACCCCGGCGGCATGGGTGGAGGCGTGGCGCGCCAGGCCCTCCAGGCGCAGGGCTATTTCGATCAGATCCTTGACCTTCTGATCGGCAGCAATCAGCTCTTTGAGCTTCGGCTCCTGCTCCAGCGCCTTCTTGAGGGTTATCCCCAGCACCTCAGGAATCAGCTTGGCGATGCGGTCGACATCGCCGTAGCTCATATCGAGCGCCCGGCCGACGTCACGGATTACCCCCCGCGCCGCCATCGTACCAAAGGTGATGATCTGGCAGACCTTGTCGCGCCCGTACTTCTCGGTAACGTACTGGATGACCTCGTCACGCCGGTCCGTACAGAAATCGACGTCAATATCCGGCATCGAAATCCGCTCCGGATTGAGGAACCGCTCGAACAGCAGGTTATAGGGTATCGGGTCGATATCGGTGATCCTGACCGCATAGGCAACCAGCGACCCGGCGGCAGAGCCCCTGCCCGGGCCGACCGGTATCCCCTGGTCCTTGGCCCAGTTGATGAAATCGGCGACAATCAGGAAGTAGCCGGGAAAACCCATCTGCTTGATACAGTCGAGCTCGAGGCGCAACCGGTCTCGGTAGAGCTCTTCATCTGCGGCTGAAAATCCCGGTTTTTTCTTCCTGATGGCGGCAAAACGCGCCTCCAGCCCCTTGACAGCCTCGTCTTCAAGCATGCCGTCAAGTGTCATTCCCTCCGGATGGTCGATCTGCGGAAAATGATACTTGCCAAAAACAAGGTCAAGATCACAGCGCTCGGCAATAGCCAGGGTATTTGCCACGGCCCGGGGCGCATAGTGGAAGGCGGCGGCCATCTCCTCCGGCGATTTCACGTAGAATTCACTGGCCGAGAACTGCATCCGGTGGGGATCGTTCATGGTCTTGCCGGTCTGGATGCAGAGCAGCACTTCATGCGCCTTGGCATCCTCCTTGTTCAGGTAGTGGCAGTCATTGGTGGCCACCAGCGGCAGATTCAGCTCTTCGCTGAGCTGGACAAGCTTTTTATTGACAACATCCTGCTCCGGGAGGGTGTTTTCCTGAATTTCCAGATAGTAGCGGTCAGGAAAGATGTCGGCATACCACCGGGCGGCGGCAGCAGCCTCCTCCATCCGGTTGCGCCCGCAGAGCCAGGCCACTTCGCCCTTCAGGCAGGCTGACATGGCAATCAACCCTTCGCTGTGCTTGGCAAGGATCTCCTTGTCAATGCGCGGCTTGTAGTAGAAGCCCTCCTTGAATCCCGCCGAGGTGAGATAGGAGAGATTCTTGTACCCCTGCAGATTCATGCAGAGCAGCAGCAGATGGAAATTCGAGACACCGTCGGCACCGCCCCCGTCTTTCTGACCCCGCGCACCGGGTGCAATATAGAGCTCGGCGCCGATGATCGGCTTGATGCCGGCATCTTTACATTTTGTGTAAAATTCAATGGCGCCGAACATGCAGCCGTGATCGGTAACCGCCACGGCCGGCATGTTGAACTCCCCGACCTTTTTTACGAGGTCTTCAAGCCGTATGGCGCCGTCAAGCAGGGAATACTGGGAGTGCAGATGCAGATGAACAAAGGACATTAGTTGCAGCAACTCCTGCGGAGAAATATGTTCAGAGGGTCGGAAGAGAGGGGGACATTTTTTACTGAGACTAAATTTGCAGACAGATTATGCCTGCAGATAAAACCATTGTCAATAAAGTCCGTACAGAGCATTGCCAGGAGCCGCCAGCGCCTCCACCCTTCTGACTACAGACGGTTCCTCCTCCAGCGGCGGCGCATGATGCGGCTTGCAGCGGGCGTCTATCACCAGTGCGCCGCTGCACCCCCAGTGTTTGCAGTGAGTGAAAGCGCCGAGGCCATAGATGTCTGCAGCCGGGCTGGAGCGGGTAAAGACCGTCCAGAGAAAATTATTGAGCGTCCGGGCAGTAAAGTCGCTGTCATCAACCAGCACCAGCAACGGAATCCCCTCCGGCAGCCCCCCGTTGCTCGCCATGAAATGACAGAATTCCTCCAGCAGGGGATCGACGGTGTCGCGCCCGCTGCGGCACGGGGGAGCGGATATTGCCAGCACCCCGGGGAGACAGATTACGGGCAGGGTGAACCCCTCCGGCAGCCTCAGTCCGGACGGAACCGCGGCAGAAAGAGTGCGCCGCGCCGCGCCGGCAGCAGCGACCACTACTTTCGACCCCCTGTTCAGCCCGCTCCCGGAGTAATCAAGGGTATCGATCGTCGTGCTGGTCTGGAAGTGTAGATCACGCCGCCAGTCGACCCGCTGCAGCATGAACTGCAG
>JAGFXN010000205.1 GCA_017861215.1 Deltaproteobacteria bacterium
ACTCGCCATTCGAGGCGATGTAGTCATTATAGGCGATAACTTCGGCACGGATGAATCCTTTTTCGAAGTCGGAGTGAATGACCCCGGCGGCCTGCGGCGCTTTCGTCCCCTTGACGATGGTCCAGGCGCGCACTTCCTTTACTCCGGCGGTAAAGTAGGTTATCAGGCCGAGCAGTTCATAGCCGCAGCGGATGAGCCGATCGAGTCCGGACTCCTGCAGCCCCATGCCGGCCAGAAACTCCGCTTTCTCGTCGCCTGCCAGTTCGGCAATTTCCGCCTCTATCCGGCCGCAGATAATGACCATCTTCGCACCTTCCCTGACGGCGATCTCCGCCACCTGGGCAACAAAGGGGTGTTTACCCTCAAGATCATCTTCGGCAACATTGGCAACGTACAGAACCGGTTTGTCGGTGAGGAGACACATGTCACGCAGCACGATCTTTTCGTCGTCCGTTTCGGCAAGGCCGATGGCGGGCTGTCCCTGCTCCAGCGCCTTTTTCAGCCGCAAACAGAAGTCGAGATCCTCCTTTGCTTTCCGGTCACCGCTTCTGGCAGCCTTCTCCCCCCGCAGGATCCGTTTTTCCACCGTGTCAAGGTCGGCAAGGGCAAGTTCCAGCTGGATGACTTCAATGTCGCGGACCGGATTGACGCTGCCGTCGACATGCACCACATTGTCGTCTTGAAAGCAGCGGACAACGTGGACGATGGCGTCAACCGCACGGATATGGCCGAGAAATTTGTTCCCCAGTCCTTCCCCCTGACTTGCCCCCTTGACCAGGCCGGCAATGTCAACGAATTCGATGGTGGTCGGCAGAATCCGCTCCGGCTTGACGATGACGGCCAGCTGCTGCATGCGCGGATCGGGGACCTGAACAATGCCGACATTCGGATCGATGGTGCAGAAGGGATAGTTGGCAGACTCGGCGCCTGCCGAGGTGAGTGCGTTGAAAATGGTTGATTTGCCGACATTCGGCAGGCCGACAATACCGCAGTTGAAACCCATGAATTTTCCTTGTTTTGCGTAATTACCGTTCAGGCAACGGCGGCTCTGATAAATAGTGAAAAGTGAAAGGTGGAGAGTGAATAAGACCGGGTTATGTCACGTTTCACCCTTCACTTTTCACGGTTCCAGGAGATTCCTGTTGTTGTACAAACTCATCGTTTTCGGCAGCCCTTCAACAAGAAACATTTCCAGTGCATCGACAATGCCGTCCACAAGCTGCGGCAGCCCTGCTGCCTCGTCCTTGCCGAAGTTCGTCAGGACATAATCCGCCATGTCTCCATGAGCCGGTCGGCCGATCCCGACCCGAAGCCGGGGGTAGCTGCCGCTGCCGAGCAGCTGATGGAGCGAGCGCAGCCCGTTGTGGCCGCCGTGGCCGCCGTCTTCCTTGAACTTGATCTGCCCGAACGGGATGTCAAGATCGTCATGGATGATGAGGAGATCGGACAGTTCGAGCTTGTGGAAGCGGAGTGCCTCGGCAACCGACCGTCCGGAGAGGTTCATGAAGGTTTGCGGCTTGAGGAGCAGCAGGCGGCTTCCCTTGAAGCTCCCTTCGCCGTAGAGTCCGGAAAAGTTCTTTTTGGTAACTGGAATGCCGGCCAGATGGGCGAACCTGTCCAAAACGATAAAACCCGCGTTGTGGCGGGTCCAGGAGTATTTGGGGCCGGGATTTCCCAGCCCCACGATAAGTTTGGTAGACATGATTGCCTGCTGGTCCGGATCAGGCCTCTGCCGGGGCTTCTTCTTCCTTGTACTTGCCGATTACGCTGACAATCGCCGCTTTCTGATCGTCGAGCAGACGGACATTTGCCGGCAGCTGCAGATCCGAGACATGGATGGTGTGGCCGACGGTCAGGTTCGTCACGTCAACGTCGATGTGTGCCGGAATCAGGGCCGGCAGGCATTCAAGTTCAACCGTATGCTTGACGAATTCGAGCATGCCGGCGCCATCCTTGACCCCTTTGGCCGTTCCCTGGAGCTTGATCTGCACTTCGACGCGAATCTTCTCGTCCATATTCACCTTGTGCAGGTCGATGTGGCGGGGAGTCCCCTTGATCGGATTGAGCAGCAGGGAGGCCACAATAACCACCGCACCATTAACAGGATCAGCACCTTTGAGGGTTATCAGGGAGTTCTGGCCGCCATCGCCGCTGATGGTTTTAAGCAGTTCACGCTGGTCAAGACTGATGGCAGTAGAAGTAAACCCCTTGCCATAGACAATCCCCGGAATCCTGCCGGCGATGCGGAGCTGGCGACTGATACCTTTGCCGGTTTTGGTTCTCAATTCTACATTAAGCTCTTTCATGCTCATGATTTCCTCCATTTATCGAATAAATTTTTTCTTGTGATTATACAAAGAGGGAGCTTACCGACTCATCCTCGTGAATCCTGCGGATCGCCTCTGCCAGCAGTTCGGCAACCGACAGCACCTTAATCTTGTCGAGATTCTTGCCGGTCTCCGCACGAGGAATAGTGTCGGTGATCAGTACTTCCTCGATGGCGGAGGCGTTGATCCGGTCAATTGCCGGACCGGAGAGAACGCCATGGGTGGCACAGGCGTAGATCCTGGTCGCACCGTGCTGCTTCAGGGCTCCGGCAGCCTGGGTCAGGGTGCCGGCAGTGTCAATCATATCGTCAAGAATGATTGCTATCTTGTCCTTGACGTCGCCAATCAGGTGCATGATCTCGGCGACATTCGGACCGGTTCTCCTCTTGTCAATGACTGCCAGGGTACAGCCGAGCCGTTTCGCAAAAGCACGCGCCCTTTCCGTTCCGCCCGCATCAGGGGAAACCATGACAATCTCATCACTATTGAATTTAGCATTAAGATGCTCGAGCATTACCGGCGCAGCATAAAGATTATCGACCGGGATATTGAAGAACCCTTGAATCTGACCGGCATGCAGGTCAATGGTCACCACCCGGTCAGCTCCGGCTGTCGTGATCAGGTCGGCGACCAGCTTTGAAGTGATCGGGGTGCGCGGCGCGGCTTTTCTGTCCTGGCGGGCATAGCCGTAGTAGGGAATTACCGCGGTAATGGTTGCTGCGGATGCTCTGCGCAGCGCATCCATCATGATCAGCAGCTCCATCAGGTTGTTGTTGGTCGGTGCACAGGTAGACTGGATGATGTAGATATCCCTGCCGCGGACATTCTCTTCAATTTCGACCATGATTTCGCCGTCAGAGAATGTCCGTACTTTTGCCTTGCCGAGTGGGAGCGAGAGGTTCTCGCAGATTTTTTCCGCGAGCGAGCGGTTTGAATTGCCGCTGAAGATTCTTATTCTGTCGTGCATCCGGGCACCAACTTTAATGAACTTTTTTCTGCGCTATCAACTTTTAAGGCGGCTTTGCGCCGCCCTTCTTTCTATAGTGGCTGGGGTGCCAGGATTTGAACCTGGGAATGCCGGAATCAAAATCCGGTGCCTTACCGCTTGGCGACACCCCAATAAGCAATCAGATTGTAGAGACTGCAGCCGTGAACCAGCCTCTGGTTCGTGCCAATTGCTCAGCAGCTGCGGCTGCTGTTTCGGCATCATCAAAAACGGCAAAAACCGACGGTCCGCTTCCTGACATCAGCGACCCGAGCGCACCAGCAACCATTAATTGATCCTTGATTTCACGGATAACAGGAAAACGGCTTATTGTAACGGCTTCAAGGTCATTAGAGAGGATGCCGCACAGATCGGCTGCTGATTCATAGAGAAGGGAGATTTTAGCCGCGACTTTTTCTATTGTCA
>JAGFXN010000206.1 GCA_017861215.1 Deltaproteobacteria bacterium
TATTCCGTGCCATCACCATTGCTGCTGTCATTCTTGTCGTCTTGGGAAGCAATCGGTTTTCCCGAGTCGAAGCCGTAGAGCACCACGGTTACGATGCCGACATGAGAGGAAACCGTGACGCTTGCCTCTCCTGCCATAACGATAAAATTGCCAAATCCCACTCTAACTGTATGCCAGTCTGCTTATTCGGCAAGTCCCATCCTGACAACAAGGTTTACCCACCGCCCAACCGAAAAAGCGATTTTAAGCCGGTTGCGGTTGCGGAGAATAACGGGATAATGTTCATCGACGGCAAGATGGACTGTCTCTCTTGTCACAGTCTACTTGTCAAAAGTCGTTACCATTTAAGAATCAATAACTGGGAAAAGCAGATTTGCTATGCCTGTCACCAAAAGTTGGGAACAGCGACGGGGGGATAAGGATACCCGGAGATACCGGAATTATTGCCAGCACGGCAGGCACAAGCGGGAGACAATAACGGAAAAGCCGCTTTCCTTTCATGGGAAGGCGGCTGAGTACGGAACGAAGATATGAAAATTTCGTCTATAAATCATATACCTGCTAGACCGACAATCTCGAGATAAGTCCCCATGCTATATCCCTGTGGTGAGGGAAAAGGTCAGGTGGCACGGCATGACTACCCAAAGCCTGACTTACCATGTTCCTGGCACAACCTTCTGCGTTATCCATACAGTAAAGCCGTTCATATAAAGTTAAAGAGGTAGGCGAAAGAGATTTTATTTTATCCAGGAAATTGCAACTTCCTGCATCTTCACACCTTGACATAAACACCCCCACTGGTTAGTTTTGGTTTATTATAATAAGCTAAAATTTTGAGAGTGCAAGATAAAGATTCGGTGCAAGGTAAGCATTAAAAAAGCCGTATCAGGTCGAAGCGGCTGTTTGGTATTACTCTGCTATAAATTTTGGCTCATACAAAAAAAGGGGCTTACGGAAACTCCGTAAACCCCTTTGGTTATTGGTCGGTGCGATAGGATTCGAACCTACGACCCCCAGACCCCCAGTCTGGTGCGCTACCAGGCTGCGCTACGCACCGATAACCATCAACATCTGCAACATTGCTTCTACTGCAGCAGCTTTCTCAGTTCTTTCAATTCATGGCAGACTGTCTGGACAAGCTCTGCCGAATCTCCCGCTGCGGCGTGCTTTTTTTTGCCGGTCAGGGAGAGTCTTGCTTTTGCGCCGGCTATGGTCAGTTTCTGAATGTACAGCAGTCGGTAGATCTCCTGCAGCAGTTCAAGGTCACGCCTGGAATACAGACGCTGGCCGGTTTTTGTCTTGCTGGGTGAGAGCTGGGTAAACTGTGTTTCCCAGAACCTGAGAACCGAACTGTTTACCTTGAGCATTTCGGCGACTTCGCCGATCTTGTAGTAGAGCTTTTCAGAAGCTGCCACGCTCACAGCTCCTCCAGCGCACTGACGTTATTTGTTGATGGAAGCCTTTAAAACCTGACTTGGCTTGAAGGTGAGTATTCTTCTGGCAGAGATGGTGATTTCTTCGCCTGTCTGCGGATTTCTTCCGCGGCGATCCGCCTTGGCTTTGACGACAAAATTGCCGAAGCCGGCAATTTTGATCTTGTCACTGCTCTCAAGGGTGTCTTTCATGACGTCAAAGACCAGCTCCACCAGTTCGGCAGATTCTTTCTTTGAGAAGCCAACCTTTTCATAAATCTTCTCTACAATATCAGCCTTCGTCATAGCGCCCTCAAGTTATTGATAATCCGTATTAAAATGACCCATCAGCGGCTATGGTTTATAGCACACGGGTTTGATTAAGGCAATGAATTTTTAACGTTCCTGTAAAAACATCGGCTCCTTTTCTCGTGAACGGACACAAGTTACCGCAGCGTTACCTGGAGCCCGGCAGTCAGCGCCGCGACAATCTTCTGATGTATCCTGCCGACCTCTTCATCCGTAAGGGTTCTCTCCCGGGAGCCGTACCGCACCCGTACCGCGAGACTCTTCTGCCCCGGCGGGATCTTGTCGCCGGTATAGAGGTCGAAAATCTCGACCGATGTCACCTTGTCGCTCTTTACCCCTTTGATACAGTCGACCACCGCTGCTGCAGGAGTTTGCAGTCCGACGAGCATGGCAATGTCACGGTAGGTGTCAGGAAAACGCGATGGCGGCATGATCGGCAGAACATCGGCACTCAGTTCGACCAGACCGGCAAAATCGAGTTCAAAGTAGTAGACGGTTTTATCGAGTTCAAAGGCATCCTGGACGTCCGGATGAATCTCGCCGAAGGTACCCAGCAGTTTGTCAGCGCAGAGCACAGCTGCCGATTTGCCGGGGTGATAGAACGGCTCGACCCCCCCCTGGATGAAGGTAAGCTGCGGCAGCTTGAACTGCCCGGCAACGGCCTCGACAACCCCCTTCATGTCGTAAAAATCCACCGGCTCCTTTGCCTGATTCCATCCCTCGCTCGCCCGCAGGCCGGTCATGATTCCGGCAACATGGAGCGGTTCGTCCGGAAGCTCGGCACCCGGATGCAGCCAGTAAACCCGGCGCATTTCGAACAGCCGCAGGTTGAAATTGCGCAGACTGAAATTCCGTGCCGTTGTCTGCAGCAGCGCCGGCAGCAGGGTGGTACGCATGACAGCATGTTCGTCCACCAGCGGATTGAGCAGGGCGACAGCCGCGCTGCGCCGGTCGGCAGCAGGGAATTTAAGCTTGAGGATATCACTGTGGGAAGAGAAGCTGAAGTTGATGACCTCATTGAAGCCTTCGCCGACCAGCAGATCCTTGAGTCGCCTCTCAAGCCGCTGCTCACGGGGAATCCGGTCGGAAAATATCCCGGCAACGGGCATGGTCAGCGGAATATTCTCGAAACCGTACAGCCGCGCAACCTCTTCGACCAGGTCGATCTCCCGCTCGATATCCACCCGGAAGAACGGGATGGTTACGTCAAGAGTGCCCTGCCCTGCCGGTTCCACCGTAAATTCCAGGTTCCTGAAGATAGTGCTGATGGTCTGTTCATCGAGGGCAACGCCGATAATTTCCTCTGCCCGGGCAATCCGGAAGGATATTTTCTTCTGCGGCTGCGGCGCCGGGTACACATCAATAACCCCTCTGGCAATCGAGCCGCCGGCCAGTTCGGCAATGAGCGCCGCCGCCCGGTCGAGCGCGGTGGTGACGATGTTCAGGTCGGCACCCCGCTCGAAACGGTGGGATGATTCGGTATGTATACCGAGCTTCTTACTGGTAAGGCGGATGGCAGACGGATTGAAATAGGCGCTTTCGAGAAGAATGTTCGTGGTATCAGCTGCTATTTCCGAGTTTTCACCCCCCATGATCCCGGCAAGGGCAACGGCGCGCCCGGCATCCCTGATGGTCAGGTCGGCGGAAGTAAGCAGCCGCTCCTGGCCGTCAAGTGTCGTGAACTTCTCGCCGTCAGCCGCTCTTTGTACAATAATCCTGCCGCCGGCAAGCTGGCGGAAATCAAAGGCATGGAGCGGATGTCCGTACTCCATCAGCACATAGTTGGTTATATCCACAACGTTGTTGATGGAGCGCTGGCCGACAGCTTTCAGCCTGTTAACCAGCCACTGCGGTGAAGGGGCAATGGTACAGCCGGAGATGTAGCGGGCGGTGTAGCGCGGGCAGAGATCCGGATCGAGAATCTCGACCGCAGCAACTCCGGCAATGTCCGGAGCACTTTCGGGAACGACATGAGTGGCGTAGCGAACTTTCTTGCCGAGCTTGGCGGCAATTTC
>JAGFXN010000030.1 GCA_017861215.1 Deltaproteobacteria bacterium
CGGATAGCTTTCAATGGCAAACAGCGAGTCGACCCGGACGGAACCGGTCACGGCAATCTTTCCCAGATCGTTTCTGAGCAGATCGACAATCATCAGATTTTCCGCCCGCTCTTTCTCACTGGCAAGCAATGCCGCGGCGAGTTGCCGATCTTCAGCCGGCCAGCGGCCGCGAAGGGTGGTCCCCTTCATCGGTCGGGTAACGATGTTCTCTCCCTTCAGGGAGAAAAAGAGCTCGGGAGAAGCCGAGATGATTACCTGGCTGCCAATATCGAGCAGGGCCGAAAACTCACCCTGCTGCGAGCGGCAGACAGCGCTGTAGAGAGCAACAGGATTGCCGGCAAATTCGCCGGTCAGGGGAAAGGTGAAGTTGGTCTGATAAGAATCACCGGCAGCTATAAAGGTGCGGATCTTTTCGACATCTGCCCGGTACACCTCTGCCGTCAGCTGCGGAGCCAACTGCGGCGGTTCAACAGCACCCTGCGGCAGTCCGGCGCCGGGCTCTGCCGCCAGCCGTTCGCCAAAGACCGCAAACCAGGCGAGCGGCAGTCCCGGGTGCGGCGGCAGAACAGGCAGCTCCGGATTGAGGGCGGCAGCAGCTTCATAGGCAATGAAACCGACTGCGTAACTTCCTGCAGCCGCGGCCGCGGCAGCAGCCTCGAGAACTGGCTCCACTTCGTCGGCAGTGACCGCGACCAGCGTCGCCTGGTGTGCCGCAAAGCGCCACGAAGAAGCGAATCCGCCGCCAAAGGAGTCGAGTAGCACGTGCGGCGGCATATCAGACACTCATCGCCCCGCCTGCCGCCGCACGGTGATCGATTCCCCGCCGATTCCCCAGTTGTCGGTCTCGATCTCTTCGACGACCACCACCGTTGTCGCCGGGTTCTTCCCCAGCACATCCACCAGCAACTGGGTTGCCCCTTTGATCAGGGCAGCCTTCTGTGCCGCTGTTGCCCCTTCCCTGGTAATCTTGATATTGACGTAGGGCATGGCTCTTCCTCCTTTATCATTGCAACCACCTTCAGCCATCATCCCGCCGACTTGCCGGTTATCAGGCTCTTCAGCTCATGAATGCTGCCGCAGGCATTGATTTCGGCAGCTGTAATCCAGGGAATGAGGATCTCTCCGTCCTTTCGGAAGATGGCCGGCAGTTCGGCGGCGGTTATCCCGTACCGCGCTGCAAGTTCGTCCCGGTGGAGAAATTCCAGATCTGCATCTACGGAAGCAAGGAACTCTTTCCACTCGTCACGCATCCCGAAGTTGCCGTAGGTGATCGCGCAGAGATTGCATTCGTAGGTCTGCGGCGCAAAGACCTTGTGGGCGATATCGGTCAGCGTATTGAACAGCCCGCTGTCGGCATTATAGACAAAGACGATGGTCGGTTTCATTGCCATAGCACCGTTTCGCCGACCTTCATCTGCCGCAGCAGTTTCTCCAGGCCGATTTTCTTCAGCTCGGCCCGGAACTGCTCGGCTGTGCCGGTCAGCACCGGGAAAGTGCCGAAATGCATCGGCACCGCCATCACCGGCCGCACCAGCTTGACCGCCTGGGCAGCGTCAACCGGCCCCATGGTGAATTTGTCGCCGATGCAGAGCAGCATCATATCGACCTTGCCGCTCAGGAAAGCCATATCGCCAAAGAGGTCGGTATCGCCGCTATGATAGATACTGGGACCGCCTCGTACCGAGATGAGGAATCCCCCGGCACGCCCGGCATAGACCGGCCCCTTGTCGGTATCCATACTGTCGCCATGGACGGCATGGATGAATCTGACCAGAACTTCGCCATCAAGCAGACGTAAAGTGCCGCCGAAACTCCCGGTTGTTGCCCGCTCGGCCTGCTTCTCGGGGTAACCCTTGTAGGCAACCAGCGCCTTCTGCAGATCAAAGGTAGCGACGAGCCTGGCGCCGCTCTTTCTGGCGATCTCGACCGCGTCGCCGATATGGTCACTATGGCCGTGAGTGATGAAGATCAGGTCGACCTTGTCGAGCGCCTCCAGATCCTTTTTGCCGTTCGGGTTGGCCGGATTGGTGATCCACGGATCGACCAGCAGCACTTTGCCGGCCGGGGTCACCACCTTGAAGGCCGAATGCCCGTACCAGGTGATCTTCGCCTGCTCTGCCGCCAGCAAAGGAGCGGCGCATAGTGTCATGATCATCACGATACCGCCTGCCAACAGTCTCATCTTCTTCATGGTCATCTCCTTCCTGCTGAAGTTACCGGTGCATACATGCCCCAGGCTATCGCTATCCGCCCTCCGTCCCTGAGATTTGCCCCTGACCGCCCTGCGGCAAACCTGGCAAGCTGTTTCCGCTGCCGTACAGGCAGCTATCTGCACCATAGTTTGTCCAAGGGTACACTGTAGCACAGAATTTGATAATTTCCGCATTCGATGAAGCGATCTGCCGGCAACGGGCAGCAGGAAGAAATTGCATTTTTGCCGGCGAATTAATATACTTGTAAAATTATCAACGCTGGAAAAGGCAGACCATGATACGACCCATCCTCACCTATCCCGATCCGGAGCTGAAGAAGAAGTCCGCACCGGTCACCGTCATCAATGAAAAGGTCAGAGAGCTGGCCAGAGATATGGCTGAAACCATGTATGCGGCACCGGGAGTAGGGCTGGCCGCTCCACAGATCGGGGCGCATCAACGCATCATCGTTATCGACGTGGCCGGGCAGGATGAACCGCCCGCCCTGATTACCGCCATCAATCCGGTAATCATTCACGCGGACGGCGACGCCTATGAGGAGGAGGGCTGTCTTTCGGTGCCGAAGTATGCCGCCAATGTCCGCCGCCACGCCAGAGTCGTTGTCAAAGGGTTGAACCTTGACGGCGAAGAGGTTACCTGGCGGGCGGACAACCTGCTGGCAATCGCTTTCCAGCACGAAATAGATCACCTCGACGGCATCCTTTTCATCGACCATATCTCCCAGCTGAAGCGCGACATCTTCCGCCGCAAATACCGCCGCAATCAGGAACAGGAGAGTACTGACTGATGACTGCCTTTCGTATTGTCTTCATGGGGACGCCGCAGTTTGCCTGCCCCACCCTGCAGATGCTGCTCGACCGGGGCGAAAACGTAGTCGCCGTCGTTACCCAGCCCGATCGCCCGAAAGGGCGCGGTCAACAACTGCAGCCGCCGCCGGTGAAGGAGCTTGCCGCCAGACACGGCATACCTGTCATCCAGCCCCTCAAGGTGAGAGTTCCGGAGGCTGTCGAGGAGATTCGCACCTACGCCCCTGACCTGATCGTCGTTGTCGCTTTCGGGCAGATCCTGCCGAAGGCACTGCTGGACATTCCGCGCCTCGGCTGCATCAATGTGCATGCCTCGCTGCTGCCGCGCTACCGCGGCGCCGCGCCGCTCAACTGGTGCATCATCAACGGCGAGACCGAAACCGGCATCACGACGATGCTGATGGATGTCGGTCTTGATACCGGCGACATGCTCGTCAAACGGGCAATGCCAATCCTGCCGGATGAGGATGCCGGCTCGCTGCACGACCGGCTCGCCCTGCTCGGTGCTGCAGCCATGGCAGAGACGCTCGACCTGCTGGCTGCCGGCAAGCTCTCTCCGGAAAAGCAGGATGACAGCCTCAGCTGCTACGCACCGCTGCTGAAGAAGGAACTTGGCGAGATTGACTGGCAGAAGAGTCCGGAGAGCATCAAAAACCTCGTCAGAGGGATTACCCCGTGGCCTGGTGCGTATACCCGGCTTCATGGCAGGCTGCTCAAACTCTTTACCGCCTCTGTCGCCTCAGGAGAAGGCTTTCCCGGCACTGTGCTGCGTGCCGACAGCAGCGGACTGGAGATTGCCTGCCACGGCGGCAGCATAGTCTTTACCGACCTGCAGCTGGAAGGGAAGAAGCGCATGAGCGCCGCTGATTTCCTGGCCGGTTACCGCGTCGCTCCGGGAACAGTGCTGGGAGCCGATGGAAAACACCCCGCAGCGTAATCCGGAACCCTCCATCCTGCCGCGCAAGCGACTCTTTGTTGCGCTCATGGGGGTCACCTGCCTGCTGATTGTCGGCATGATCTACCTCGGCTGGTGGATTCCGACCAAAGGGCTGGAAAACATTCATCCTGCCCTGCCCGGCTATGTCGGCTTTATCTTCGCCATCCTCTCCGGAATGGCAATACTCGGCACCTTCCTCCTCATCCTCACCACCGCGCTCGGCAAGGACATCTTCTTCACCCGCTTCATGCGACTGGTCGTCATCAAGTTTCTTCTCCCGGCGATCGAGCTCCTGGGACAATTTCTGGGCATATCCAGGGACACCATTCGTCAGTCTTTCGTGGCAATGAACAACAGTCTGGTCACCTCGCAGAAACTGATCATCATGCCGGACCGGATACTGATCCTCCTGCCGCACTGTCTGCAGTTGTGTGACTGTGACATCAAGGTTACCGGCGGCATTGACAGGTGCATCCGCTGCGGACGCTGCGATATCAAGGGGCTGGCAGAGCTGGCCGAAAAGTACCGGATTGACATCTCCGTGGCGACCGGGGGAACATTGGCCAGAAAAGTCTTTGTCGAGAAACGCCCCAAACTGGTCTTCGCCGTCGCCTGTGAACGCGATCTCACTTCCGGCATCAAGGTTTGCTACCCGCTGCCTGTTATCGGCATCCTGAACGACCGTCCGCAGGGGCACCATGAAACCGATTGCCCGGAAGGCTTCCGGAGCGTCGCAACGCTTTCCGCAGAGAGGCCGGATATGACCGTCACCATTATCGCGGCAATGAGCAGGAACCGGGTGATCGGCCGGCAGGGCGCCATCCCCTGGAGTATCCCGGAAGACATGCGCCGCTTCCGCGAGCTTACCTACGGCCATGCGCTGATCATGGGGCGCAGAACCTTCGAGAGTATCGGCAGGCCGCTCCCCGGCAGAAAGAACATCATCGTCACCCGGCAGGCTGGCTACTCTGCCGCGGGATGCCTGACAGCATCCTCCCTTGGAGAGGCTCTCCGCCTTGCGGAGCCAGCGACCGAAGCTTTCATCTGCGGCGGCGGCGAGATCTACCGGCAGGCGCTGCCGCTGGCCGCGAAGATATATCTTACCGTGATCAATGAATCAGTTGCCGGCGACACAACTTTCCCAGCCATTCCGGACGACCAGTTTGACCTGGTCAGCAGCGAGAGAATTTCAGTTGATCATGATGCGGTACTCAACGTATTTGTGCGGAAACTCCGCCAGCCGCAACGGGTAGTGGATGAAGATCATTAAGGACGAGGCAGTTGTTATCGGGCTGATGGACTATCGTGAAACAGACCGGATAGTTTCCTTCTTCAGCAGAGAGCACGGCAAAATAAACGGCATTGCCCGCGGCGCAAGAAAGAGCGTCAAAAGGTTCGGCGGCGCCCTGGAACTCTTTGCCCGGCTGACAGTACAATTTCTGCCCGGAGAGTCGCTGGTAACCATCCGGGAGGTTGATATCCGGACCATCTATCCGCAGATCCGTGCCACCCTGGCAGGGATTGCCCATGCAGGCTACGCCGCCGAACTGGTGGCAGCGCTCGCCCCGGAAAGATACGGCAACCGGAGAGTCTTCCGATTGCTGACCGCCTACCTGGAGCACCTTGATCTGACACCTGCCGCCCCGTCTGACCGGCATTTCTTCGAGATCAACCTGCTGAACATTCTGGGGTACAGACCGCCGCTTGAAAGCTGTGCCGGCTGCGGTGCCGATCTTGCCCCTTGCGGCGGGTTCTGGTCAGCAGGGACCGGCCAGGGGATTCACTGCCAGAGCTGTCGGACCGGAGGGAAACGCCTCAGCGCGGCAACCGTCGCCCTGCTGCGCCAATCGCTGACTACCGGCCGCTTCGGGCAGATCAGTTTCAGCAGGGAGGCGCTGAGCGAAACGGATGAGTTTCTGCATGAGTTTATTGCCGCACACATCCAGCGGCCGCTCAAATCTCTAGCGTTCCTGAGGCTTTCCCCTTGACAAAAGACAGTGAAAGGCTTTAATTGTCCTTGATTTCATAGCTGAGAAGGAATTCCCGGTCTCACCTCAAGGAGTTATCTGTGCGGCGACTCTCTCTACTCTTTCTGCTCCCGGCAACATTGTCCGCCTGTGCCGGCAATGACGTCATCGTTCAGCGCCAAAGCAGCATGGAAGGGCGCCTTGAACAGGTAATGCAGGCACAGAACAGCAGCAAAAGCGAGATTGCCGGACTCTCCCTGCAGATAAAAGAGCTCAAGGATCAGGTTGCGAAACATGCGGCTGCAGAAAATGAGGCGCGGCAGCGGTCCGAGGCTCTGCAGAGTCGGGTGCAAATGCTGACTCACCGGCTCGAACAGATTGAGACTCCCGCCAGGCAGTCGGATACGATAGAGCTCGTCAATCGTGAAGCCGGCACGGCAGGGCGCGAAGACTCGGTGCAGGCGGAATACATGAAGGCTTTCGGCCTGTTCAGTGCCGACAATTATGCAGCTGCCGCCGAGGCCTTCAATGCGTTCATTGCCGATTATCCGGAAGGCGAATATGCGGCCAATGCCCGCTTCTGGCTGGGAGAGTGCTACTTCAACACCGGTCGCTACCGGGAGGCGGTCGATTCCTATACCAAGGTTCTCGACAGCCAGCCTTCTGCCCGGCGCGCGGCTGAAGCAATGCTGAAAATCGGCCTCTCCTGGCAAAAACTTGATGAACCGGCAAAAAGCAAGGCTGCGCTGCACACAGTTGTCGAGAAATATCCGGAAAGCGCGGCAGCCTCCCAGGCACGTCAGCACCTTAACCAAAAGTAACGATTGTGAGGTGATTATGAAGACAGGAAAATATGCAGCGCTGGCTCTCGTTCTTGTAGCGGCGATCTTTTCCGGCAGGGCAGCTGTTGCCGAGCAGCAGAGCGAACCGACCGTTTATGTGGTCAAAAAGGGGGATACTCTCTGGGGACTCTCCGACCGCTTCATGAAAGACCCGTACTACTGGCCGGATATGTGGGCCAGTAACCCTGCTGATATAAAAAATCCGCACTTTATCTTTCCGGGGCAGCGGCTGAGGATTTATCCGGACAGGATTGAAGTCGAAACCGTCAGCACAAAGGTGGAAAGCAGTCCGGCTGTAGAAGCACCGGCGCCGCAAGCCGCTGCAGCCCCCCCCCCGCCGGTTCAGGAACCCGCCGAAAATGTGGTTGAAGAGCGCCGCTTTACCGTAACCGGCGGTGAAGGTTTCATAGCCGGAAATGAGTTCAAGCCGGTCGGTTTTGTGATCGCCGGTCAGCACAACAGGCGGATGTATGCTGCCGACGATGTAATCTATACCGATATCGGCCTCAAACAGAGGGGGAAGGTCGGGCAGCGCTTCAATGCCTTCAAACAGCACGGGGAAATAAGCCATCCGGTCACCAACCAGATCCTTGGTTACCGGGTTGTCCCGCTCGGCAGCATCCAGCTCACGGAAATGGCGGAAAAGAGTTCCAAGGCGCTGGTAACCGAATCATTCCTGGAGATTGAACCCGGCGCGGCGCTGCTGCCGTATAAAAACAGGAAAAAAGAGGTAACGCTGCAGGCACCGGAACTTGACCTTTCCGGATATATCGTCGAGACCAGGACCGGCATCCAGGCGATAGCGGCCGGAGACATTGCCTACATTGACCGTGGAGAACGCCAGGGGGTCAAGGCCGGCAACCTCTTCTATGTAGTGCGCAAGGTAAAGGTAGAGATAGAATACTTTTCGACCTCTGACTACGATCTCCCGGTTGACGTGCTTGGCGCCCTGCTGGTTGTAGAGACGAACGAAAACACCTCGACTGTTCTGGTGATAAAAAGCATCGACTCAATCTACAAAGGTGACAGGATCGAGATGAAGAAAGGGCGTTGATTTCGAAATTATGGCCACAGACGACCCTTTTTACTGGTTTGCGCTCCGTTCCGTCCCTGCCGTTGGCAACGTGACCTTCCGGCGGCTGCTGACAGCGTTCGGGTCGCCTGAAAAAGTCCTGCACGCCACAGCTGCCGAGCTTGCCGCCGTAGAGGGTGTCCGCCCGGCGGTTGCCGAAGCAATAAAAACCCATGATTACCGCAAAGCGGCAGAAACAGAGTCAGCAGCCTTGCTGAAAAGCGGCGCCAGAGTGGTAACTCTGGCTGACGATGCATACCCGCCCCTGCTCAGGGAGATTCCCGATCCCCCGCCCTACCTCTATCTGAAAGGCTCTCTCCCTGCTTCCAGGACAGCGGTAGCCGTCGTCGGCTCCCGCCGTGCATCAGAGTACGGCATTTCATCCACGACAAGACTCGCGCGCGGACTTGCCGAGCAGGGCATCACCATTGTCTCCGGTCTTGCCCAGGGGGTTGATGCAGCCGCACACCGGGCAGCGCTGCAGGCTGCAGGCAGCACTGTCGGCGTCCTTGGCTGCGGCATCGACCTGATCTACCCTGCCGAAAACCGCAGGCTTTTTCAGGAGATGGCTGAAAAAGGGGGCATCATCAGTGAATTCCCTGTCGGCACGCCGCCCGATGCCCCGAATTTCCCGCGCAGAAACAGGCTGATAAGCGGTCTTTCCCGGGGGGTTCTGGTGGTAGAGGCTGCCGAAAAAAGCGGTTCTCTGATCACTGCCCGTTTTGCCCTTGAGCAGGGGCGGGAAGTTTTTGCCGTTCCAGGCAATATAACTTTCCGGGCAAGCCGCGGGACCAACAGTCTGATCAAGCAGGGAGCAAAGCTGGTGGAGACAGTTGCGGACATTCTCGGCGAACTGCCGCCCGAGACTGCCGGACTCCCCCAGTGGGCACAGAAACAGCAGTTCAACCTCTCCGTTGACGAGGAAAAGCTTTGCACACTCCTGGCCGAGGGTCCGCTGCAGATAGATGAAGTAACGCACCGGAGCGGATTGACAGTGCCGGCTGTTTCCGCTATGCTCCTTCGCCTTGAACTGCAGGGTGCGGTTGTGCAGCTCTCCGGCAAAATATTTACGCTCTCCTGACGGGAAACAAGCCCGGTCAGCACCAAAAAAACAACTGGAAACATGGATTTTATGGCACACAAACTGGTAATTGTAGAGTCGCCGGCAAAGGCGAAAACCATCGAGAAATTCCTTGGCCCCGGCTACCGGGTGCTCGCCTCTTTCGGCCATGTCCGGGCGCTGCCGAGCAAACAGGGTTCTGTTGATATCGAAAACGGCTTTGAACCGAAGTACGCTGTGCTCCCGGAAAGCAAAAAGCATCTCGACGCAATCAAAGCCGCGTTGAAGGATGCGGATATGCTCCTCCTGGCAACTGACCCCGACCGGGAGGGAGAGGCGATATCCTGGCACCTGCTGGCGGCTCTCGGGCTTACCGGTAAAAAGCAGACGCTGCCGGTCAAGCGGGTGGTTTTTCACGAGATAACCAAAGGGGCGATCCTGGAAGCGGTGCAGAATCCGCGCGACATCTCCCTTGATCTGGTCGATGCCCAGCAGGCAAGGTCGGTTCTGGACTACCTGGTGGGATTCAACCTTTCGCCGTTCCTCTGGAAAAAGCTCCGCTACGGGCTCTCTGCCGGACGGGTGCAGTCCGTAGCGCTGCGGCTTGTCTGCGAGCGGGAAAAGGAGATTCAGGCGTTTGTCGAGCAGGAGTACTGGACGATCGGGGCGAAACTCGAAACGCATCGCCCGCTCCCCGTCGAGAAAGCACAGACCTTCACTGCCAACCTGATTGAAGCGGCCGGAAAGAAACTCGGCAAATTCGACATTCCGGCAAAAGAGGCGGCTGAGGCACTGGTAAAGGGTCTGGCCACGGCGGATTACGCTGTCGGCAAAGTTACCAAAAGCGAGCGGAAGCGGCAGCCGGCGCCGCCGTTTACCACTTCCACCCTGCAGCAGGAGGCATCACGCAAGCTCGGCTTCTCGGCCAAGAAGACCATGTCGACAGCCCAGAAGCTGTATGAAGGGATTGACGTCGGCGAAGGGACCGTCGGCCTCATCACCTACATGCGTACCGACAGCGTCGCGCTCTCCAAACAGGCTCTTGATGAAGCGCGCGAGGTCATCACCGCCCTCTACGGCAAAGAGTATGCGCTCGCCAAGCCCAGATTTTACAAGAACAAATCGAAAAATGCCCAGGAGGCCCATGAGGCGGTCCGCCCGACGTACCTTGTCAAAACCCCGGCTGAGGTGAAAAAGTTTCTTACGCCAGACCTCTTCAAGCTGTACGAACTGATCTGGAAACGTACCGTTGCCTGCCAGATGGCCGAAGCGCTGCTGGATCAGACATCGGTCGATATCTCTGCCGGCAAGGGCTACACCTTCCGTGCCGCCGGCACGGTGATCCGCTTCCCCGGTTTCATGAAGCTCTATATCGAAGGGATTGACGATGACAACGAGGAGAAGGAGGGGATGCTGCCGCCGCTGGTCGAAGGGGAAAGCCTCACCCTGCAGCAACTGCTCCCCGAACAGCACTTTACCCAGCCGCCGCCACGCTACACCGAAGCGACCCTGGTCAAGACGCTGGAGGAGTACGGCATCGGCCGGCCGTCAACCTACGCCAGCACCATGAACACGCTGGTGGAGAGGAAATACTGCCGCCTCGACAAAAAGCGCTTCTTCCCGGAAGATATCGGCATGATCGTCAGTGACCTGCTCACCAGGCACTTCACCAGATATGTTGACTATAACTTCACTGCCGGACTCGAGGAGGAGCTTGACCAGGTATCCCGCGGCGAAATGCAGTGGAAGCCGCTTATCAAGGAATTCTGGGGCCCTTTCGCCGCGCTGCTCAAGCAGAAGGAGGGCGAAGTCAGCAAAGCCGAACTGACCACGGAGGCCCTGGAGGAGAAATGCCCCGAGTGCGGCGAGCTGCTGGTCGTAAAACTTGGCAAGCGGGGCAAATTTATTGCCTGCAGCGGCTACAAGGACGGCTGCCGCTACACCCGGCCGCTTGAACAGGAGGGGCAGGAGGCAGCCGAACCGGAGATTTCCGAAGAAAAGTGCGACAAATGCAGCAGCCCGATGCTGATCAAAGAGGGGCGCTTCGGCAAGTATCTTGCGTGCTCCGGCTATCCCGCCTGCAAAAACATTCAGCCGCTCATCAAACCGAAAGGGACCGGCGTTGTCTGCCCCGAATGCAAAGAGGGTGAACTGATCGAGAAGAAGTCCCGCTACGGCAAGATGTTCTACTCCTGCAACCGGTATCCGCAGTGCAAATTCGCCCTCTGGGACCTGCCGGTCGAGCAGCCCTGCCCCGCCTGCGGCTTCCCCCTGCTGGTGAAAAAGATCTATAAGCGGACGGGCGAGTTCCTGAAATGCCCGAAGGAAGGGTGCGATTATCAGTCCAACAAATAGCGCCCCGCCAGTAACCATCATCGGCGGCGGGCTGGCGGGCTGCGAAGCCGCCTGGCAGGCCGCCTCACGGGGAGTGCCGGTAATTCTCTGCGAAATGAAGCCGCAGCGGTTCTCCCCGGCGCATACCCTGCCGGGGCTGGCCGAACTGGTCTGTTCCAATTCGCTGCGCGGCGACTCGCTCGACAATGCTGTCGGCCTGCTGAAAGAGGAGCTGCGCCGCCTGGGGTCGCTCTTCATGGAGGCGGCCGAAGCCACCAGGGTGCCGGCAGGCGGCGCGCTGGCAGTTGACCGGGAAAAGTTTTCCGCCTTCATCACCGCAAAAATCAACAATCACCCGCTGATCGAACTCCGCTCAGCCGAGATGACCGGGATCCCCGCCACCGGTATCGTCATCATCGCTTCCGGACCGTTGACAAGTGATGCTCTTGCCGAAAAGCTGAAATTTCTTAGCGGCGACTACCTCTATTTTTACGATGCCATCGCCCCGATTGTCACCGCGCAGTCCCTGAACATGGCGACGGTGTTTGCCGCATCCCGCTACGGCAAGGGAGACGGTGACGATTACCTGAACTGTCCGCTCAACCGAGAAGAGTACGAGCGTTTTGTGCAGGAACTTCTCGGCGGGGAAAAGGTCGTGGCGCGGGATTTCGAGAAGATCGTCCACTTCGAGGGGTGCATGCCGATCGAGGAGCTGGCGGCTCGCGGCGTCGAGACCTTGCGTTTCGGGCCGATGAAGCCGGTAGGGCTTGTCGACCCGCGCACCGGGCGGGAGCCGCATGCCGTTATCCAGCTGCGGAAAGAGACCCGGGAAGCGACCCTGTACAACCTTGTCGGCTTTCAGACCAAACTGACCTGGCCCGAACAGCAGCGGATCTTCCGGATGATCCCCGGACTGGAGCAGGCAGAGTTCGCCCGGCTCGGCTCGATGCACCGCAACACTTTCATCAACGCCCCTGCCCTGCTCCGCCCGACGTTCCAGCTGCAGAGCGACCCCCGCATCTTCTTTGCCGGACAGATTACCGGCGTTGAAGGCTATGTGGAGTCGGCAGGCAGCGGCTGGCTGGCCGGAGTGAACGCCGCCCGGCTGGCAGCGGGCAGTGAGCCGCTTCTCCCGCCGGAAAATACGGCACTGGGAGCGCTGGTGCGGCATATAACCAATGCCGGGATCAGACATTTCCAGCCAATGAACGTCAACTACGGGCTGTTTCCGGAACTTGCCGGCAAAGTGAAGAAAAAGGAGCGCCGGGGACTGCTGGCCGCCCGGGCGCTGGCAGAAATAGACAACTGGAGAAACGAGGTGAACAGTGGCAGAAAATGAAACCCCGAAATCTCTCCTGGACAGGATACTGTCGATGGAGACGCTTATCTTCCTTGTCGGCATCATGTTGATCGGCTCCGGCTTCTACACCGGCGATCCGATGCAGTACTTCTTTGGCGGCATAATCATCCTGGGATCGATCGTGCTGCATTTCGTCCGTAAAAAGGACTGGAAGAAGCACTGGGAAGAGCAGGAGGCGATGCAAAAATATCATGACGAACGCCGCCGGCAGGAAAAGGAAAAAAAAGATGGCAAGCAGTAACGCCATCGTGCTTGCCTCCGCATCGCCGCGGCGCGCCGAGCTGCTTTCTTCAGCAGGGATCGATTTCTCCGTTGTCCCCGGAGACATCGACGAAACGCCGCTCCCCAGAGAAGAGCCGGTCGCCCATGTCCTGCGCCTGGCGGAAGGAAAAGCGCGTGAGGCGGCATCACGGGCCGCAGGGCGTTTTTTCATCGGCGCCGATACGATCGTGCTCTGCGACGGCGAGATCCTCGGCAAGCCGGCTGATAATGATGCGGCGACGATAATGCTGCGCAAGCTCTCCGGCAGGAAACACCACGTCATTACCGGCTTTGCCGTCATCGACCGGGAGAGCGGCCGGGCGATCAAGCGCAGTGTCAGCACCGAAGTCTTCTTCCGTCTGCTTGGCGATGCCGAGATAGCCTCCTACGTCTCCAGCGGCTGTCCCCTCGACAAGGCCGGAGCCTATGCCATCCAGGGGGGGGCGGCAGCCATGGTCACCAGGATAAACGGCTCGTATACCAACGTGGTCGGACTGCCGCTCTGTGAAGTGGTCGAGGTCTTGCGTGAACTGGGAGCAACGGATGCATCTGACTGACAATCTGGCAGCGGTAAAGCGGAAGATTGCGGCGGCGGCGCTCGCCGCCGGCCGGGAACCGTCGGCAGTCCGGCTGGTAGCCGTTTCCAAGACGAAACCGGCAGCACTGGTGGCAGAGGCAGCCGCCGCCGGGCAGCGGCTGTTCGGCGAAAACTACGTTCAGGAGCTGACCGCCAAGGCGGCTGAGGTGAAGATGCCGGTGGAATGGCACTTCATCGGCCATCTGCAGAGCAACAAGGTAAAGCAGATCGCCGGCCTGGTGACGATGATCCACTCGGTCGACCGGCTGTCGCTGGCAGAGGAGATCGACAGGCAGTGGGGGCGAATCGGCAGGAGCTGCGACATCCTGGTGCAGGTGAATGTCGCGGCGGAGGCCACCAAAAGCGGGACAACAACGCAGGACGCCCTGCAGCTGGTCAGGCAGATTGCCGCACTGCCGCACCTGCGTGTCCGCGGGCTGATGACCATGCCCCCCTTTTTCGATGATCCGGAGGCAGCACGCCCCTATTTCCGCGAGCTGCGCCTTCTTGCCGAAGAGATAGCGGCGCTGGCCATTCCCGGGGCAGCCATGCAGGAGCTCTCCATGGGGATGTCAGGCGATTTTGAAGCGGCGATTGCCGAAGGGGCCACCCTGGTGCGGGTCGGCTCGGCAATCTTCGGCACAAGATAATCCGGTACCCGGCAGCCGGCATCCCCGGTTCAGCCCCGCGTTGCTTCAAGCTGCGCCCCGGCAGCAAATTCTGCGACAACCTTCTTCATGCAAACACCCGGTACAATCACCCGGCCATTCCTTCAAGCCGACAATTCCCCCCATTTGCCATCTTTTTTTTCGGATAGCTTGAGGCTCGTTTCAATGCATCTATTGAAGGGCGGCCCCAGGATGCCGGTCAAGTTCTCGACATAATAAATGTTAATTTTAATTTTTTGCCGTGATATAACACTGCTCAAAATTAATAAAAAATGGCAATTTGCTTTTAATGTATAGCCGCAATCCGTGATTCAATATTTGAACGTACTACCTGTAATAATTCGATATTCTTATGGTATCGCTTGTTTTTTCATTTTTATCCTGAATGCTTTCCAGCTAGCGGATGAAGATGGAGCAGGTGAGCGAAATGTTGGGTGAAA
>JAGFXN010000207.1 GCA_017861215.1 Deltaproteobacteria bacterium
TCGCCGCCGGGAATTTTATCAACAAACGCCCCACCACTCAAACGAGTGGTGGGGCGTTTCGCGTTCCCCACCCGGTATTTTTTACTTTCTGGCTGTAAAAAGTGATGATAAATGCGAAACCGTCTACCCCTTTAAAACAGCGTGTCGGTAAGTAGATGAATAATGATAATTCAGAGATAGGTCCAATGGCTACTGCTGGTTTTACCGGCGAGAGTCTTGTCGGCAGTCTGAGCTTGTAGTGTAGTTTTAGCAGCTTATAGAAGGGGCTGTTTGGAGTGAAGATTCCGCCACTTTACATGAGGCGGGTTATTAAAGTCCGCTCTTGCTTGTTGCTGGTTGTCTGGTAAGGTTTAGCAGAGTCTGTTCCCTCCCGGTTGCAGCCGCCGGCAATATGAGAAACACCAGATCTGGAGGCGCTATGGGACAAATATCATCCCTTCGCCGTAGGTAGAGGAGGTATTCTCTGCCACGATCAATGGCCTTCCTTCCGGGACGGCCGGTGTAAAGGTGGCCAGCGTTATCAGGGGTGACGGTACAATAATGCTTCTCTCGGACGGCAGCTGGCTGCTTTTCCGTAAGTCAGGGACTGAGCCGGTCGTGCGTCTTTATGGTGAAGTCGCATCGTCCGGGCGTCTTGCAGAGGTTATGCAGGCGGGGAGAGAGTTTATTCTCTAAGGTTGATCCCCTCAGCAAAGAAGACAAAAAATATCCGCTTTGCGTTATAGTTTCTTTGCGTTATAATGAGTCAAAAATTGTTTGGAGGAGTCATGTGGGATTATACCGATAAAGTAAAAGAACATTTCATGAACCCGAGAAATGTCGGTGAGATAGCAGATGCAGATGCGGTTGGTGAAGTCGGCAGCCTTGCCTGTGGGGACGCACTGAAACTCTTTCTGAAATTGGATGACGCCAAGGAGCGTATCGTTGAGGCGAAGTTCCAGACATTCGGCTGCGGCAGCGCCATTGCCTCCTCTTCTGCTCTCACCGAGATGATCAAGGGGAAGACGTTGGATGAGGCTCTGCAGGTTACGAACAAGGAGATAGCGGATTTTCTCGGGGGGCTTCCGGAAGAGAAGATGCACTGCTCTGTCATGGGGCAGGAAGCGCTTGAGGTGGCGATTGCCAAATATCGTGGCGGACCGGTCCCGACTCACGACCATGACCATGACCTTGAGCAGGAAGGCGAAATCGTCTGCAAGTGTTTCGGGCTGACCGACGGTTTCCTGAAAAAGGTTATTATACAGAACCGTCTGCATACCGCCGAGCAGGTGACCCATTTTACCAAGGCCGGCGGGGCTTGTGGCGGTTGTATTCCCAAAATCAAGGAACTGATCGCCGAGGCGCTGGGCGAACAACAGAAGCAGGAGCAGAAAAGACCTGAGAAGCTGACCAATCTGCGCAAGATGCAGCTGATTCAGGAGGTCCTGGAAAATGAGGTCCGTCCCCAACTCTGGGCTGACGGCGGTGATCTCGAGCTGATCGATATCTCCGGCAGTGTCGTCCAGATCGCTTTCAGAAAGGCCTGTGCCGGCTGTGCTTCTTCCGGTTTTACATCCCGCTTTGTTGAGCAGAAACTGCGTGAACTGGTTGCCGACGATATCACGGTCGAGGAGGTGCAGGGATGAAGGAAATCTACCTTGACAACAATGCAACCACCAAAGTCGATGAAGCGGTCTTCGAGGAGATGCGCCCCTACTTTACCGAGCTGTACGGCAATCCCAGTTCAATGCACTATTTTGGCGGACAGGTTCAGAAGAAAGTCGATGAGGCACGGCAACGCGTTGCCTCCCTTATCGGGGCTCATCCGGAAGAAATCATCTTTACCTCCTGTGGAACCGAGAGTGACAATGCTGCGATCCGCTCTGCGCTTGAGGTTTTTCCGAACCGCCGCCATGTGATAACCACCCGTGTCGAGCACCCGGCAGTGCTGACTCTTTGCCGTGGTCTCTCCAAGCACGGCTACCGTGTTACCGAGCTGAATGTCGACAGTAAGGGGCGTCTTGACATGGACGAGCTCCGGGCGGCGATTGATGAGAACACTGCGGTTGTCTCGGTAATGTATGCCAATAACGAAACAGGAGTGATCTTTCCGGTTGAGGAAGTGGGACGGATTGTCAAGGAGAAAGGGGCGCTGTTTCATACAGATGCGGTGCAGGCTGTTGGTAAAATCCCCCTCAATATGGGCGATTCTTCCGTTGACATGCTGTCAATCTCCGGGCACAAACTTCATGCGCCAAAAGGGTGCGGCATTCTCTATCTGAGAAAAGGAGTACCTTTCAGACCTTTCCTGGTTGGCGGGCATCAGGAAAAGAGCCGGCGGGCCGGTACCGAGAATACGGCGTCGATTATTGCGCTTGGCAAAGCATGTGAACTTGCCGGAAAGCATCTGGAAATCGAGAACAGCCGGGTAAAAGCGATGCGGGATCGTCTTGAAAATGAGCTGCTGCGCCTGATTCCGGCAGCAAGAATCAACGGTGGCGGTGCCGAACGTCTCCCCAACACGGTTTCCATTGCTTTTGAATTTGTTGAAGGTGAACTTATCCTGCTCTATCTTTCCGAATTCGGAATATGCGCTTCTTCCGGCAGTGCCTGTACCTCCGGTTCGCTTGAGCCGTCTCACGTCCTGCGCGCCATGGGGGTTCCGTTCACCTGCGCTCACGGCTCCATACGGTTTTCGCTGTCGCGCTTCACCACCGATGAGGAGATTGATACTGTCCTCCGGGAACTGCCACCCATCATCCGGCGCGGTAGAGAGATGTCCCCTTTTGGCAGAGAGCTTCTGTCAGCCTGAAAAAGTATGCCAGACTCAACACGGCCGATAATTGACTCCATGCCCCTTGCGGAACGTCTTCAGGGGGCACGTCGTTTCAGTGCTGCCATGCTCGAATGGAGCAGAGGGCGCGGCAAGATCATCATCATTGTGCACGACAATCCCGATCCTGACTGTCTGGCATCGGCACTTGCCTTGCGCCATCTTTTCATCTCCAAGACCGGTGAAGAGCCGCTGATAGCCTTTTCAGGGATGATCGGCCGGAGTGAGAACCTGATAATGGCCAAAGTTCTTGAGATACCTTTGGTGCCGCTCGAGATTGTAGATCTATCAGAATATGGCGTAGTATGCATGCTTGATACTCAACCGGGGACCGGCAACAACTCATTCGATCCTGCCGCCGTCGTTGATATCGTGATCGATCATCACACCCTGCGTGAGAGGACAAAAGAGTGTCGCTGGGTAGATGTAAAGGATGATTACGGTGTTACCGCTACGATTATCTACGAGTATCTTCTTGCGCAGGGGCTGCATATCGACGCAAAGCTGGCGACGGCAATTTTTTATGCCATCAAGTCAGATACCCAGGATCTGGGCCGTGAGGCGAATCTGCCTGACAGAGAGGCATATCTTGAGCTTTTCACTGTAGTGGACAAGCAGCTTCTGTATCAGATTACCAACCCCTGCCAGCCGGTCGAATACTTCAGAACAATAAGACGGACACTTGACAATGCCCGGATTTACGATCGGGCCATAGTAGTGGATATGCAGCGGGTCGCTTATCCTGAACTGGTCGCCGAAATGGCTGATTTCCTGCTGCGGCTTGAAGGGGTGGAGGCTGTGCTCGCTTGTGGAGAGTATTTGTCCGCCCTGATTCTCTCGATTCGTACGAATTCTCAGGAAATGAACGCGGGGGAGATGGTCAGGAGGGTAGTCAAAGGGTTGGGTGTCGGTGGC
>JAGFXN010000208.1 GCA_017861215.1 Deltaproteobacteria bacterium
TCGAACGCTTCGATGATATCGCCGACCTTGATGTCGTTGTAGTTTTCCAGGCCGATGCCGCATTCGTAGCCGCTGGCAACTTCCTTGACGTCATCCTTGAAGCGGCGCAGGCTGGACATTTTCCCTGTGTAGATGACAATGTTGTCACGCGTAAGCCTGACCTGTGCGTTGCGGACAACCTTGCCGTCCTGGATATAACAGCCGCCGACACTGCCGATCTTCGGTACGGAGAACACTTCGCGAATCTCCGCCCTGCCGAGATACTTCTCCCTGAAGATCGGGGAAAGAAGCCCTTCCATCGCCTTTTTCACATCTTCAACGGCATTGTAGATGATGCTGTAGAGGCGGATGTCGACCCCTTCCTTCTCGGCATGGGCCTGAGCCTTGACCTCCGGACGGACGTTGAAGCCGATAATGATCGCATTTGAAGCTGAAGCGAGATTGACATCGGTTTCAGTGACGGCACCGACTGCCGAATGGAGGACATTGAGCCGGACTGCGGCGGTAGAAAGTTTGCGCAGAGATTCGCCGACCGCCTCGATCGAGCCCTGGACATCACCTTTGACAATAACGTTAAGATCCTTGACTTCACCGGCCTGGATCTTGGTGTAGAGATCCTCAAGCGACAGCTTGGTATGCTTGGCCAGTTCGAGTTCACGCTGCTTGATCTGGCGCAGGGTAGCGATCTCCTTTGCCTGGCGCTCGTCCTTCACCGCCACAAAGATATCGCCGGCATCTGGCACGCCGGACAGGCCGATCACTTCAACCGGCATTGACGGGCCGGCCGCCAGCACCTTCTCGCCACGTTCGTTCTGCATGGCACGCACCCGGCCTGAGTGGATGCCGACGACGCAGTAGTCACCAACCTTGAGCGTGCCGTCCTGAACCAGTACGGTTGCCACCGGGCCGCGCCCCTTGTCCAGCTTGCCCTCGACGATCGTCCCCTTGGCAGCCTTGGCCGGATTTGCCTTCAGATCCATGACATCGGCCTGAAGGAGAATCATCTCGAGCAGCGCTTCAAGGTTGAGCCGCTTCTTGGCGGAAACCTCGACCATGGTAGTGTCGCCGCCCCAATCCCCGGAAACAAGCCCCTGCTCGGTCAGTTCCTGCTTGACCCTGTCGGCTTTTGCGTCAGGTTTGTCGATCTTGTTGATCGCCACTATGATCGGCACTCCGGCTGCCTTGGAATGATTGATAGCCTCTTTTGTCTGCGGCATGACGCCGTCATCGGCGGCAACCACCAGGATAACAATATCGGTAACCTTGGCGCCGCGGGCGCGCATGGCGGTAAACGCTTCGTGACCAGGAGTATCAAGGAAGGTTATCTTCCGGCCGTTCAGTTCGACATCATACGCGCCGATATGCTGGGTGATGCCGCCTGCCTCGCCGGCGATGACGTTGGTCTCTCTGATGGCATCAAGCAGCGAGGTCTTGCCGTGATCGACGTGGCCCATGATCGTCACGACCGGTGGACGCAGTTCCAGTGACTCCGGAGCATCCGGAACCGACTCGAGTATCTCGTCAAGATCAATCGCCACGTTCTCGATCTCATAACCGAACTCAGTGGCAAGCAGAGTTGCTGCATCCAGATCAAGCGGATGGTTGATGGTCACCATCAGCCCCATCTTCATCAGGGCGCGGATCAGATCATTCGCCTTGGCTCCCATACGCTTGGCAAGTTCGCCGACAGTAATCGTCTCGGTTATCTTGATGATACGCTTGATAGCCTTCGGGGTAGTGATCTCCGTCTTTTTGCCGTCTGTGACGCGTTCCGCCTTCTGGTGCTTCTTCTTCCCCTTGAACGGCTTTGAACCGGGCTCAAACACCCGTTCGCGCTTCTCGGCGATCTCATTCCTGAGGGTAAGTTCCTTACGCTTGTCCGGAACAGCCCCTTTTTTCCCGGCACGTGCCGCTTCTCCGCCCGGACCAGCTTTGACAGGCCCTTTACGAACACCCTTGCGATCCTCTGCTCCAGGAGGGGCAAGTGCCGGTGCCGGCATGGCAGGCTTCACGAAACCGGTTCCTGCCGGACGGCCGGCCGGTGGCTGGCCAGGTCTCTGCCCGGGCGCCACCCTGTCTCGTCCTGGTGCCAGAGTAGTGGCTGGTCGCGGACGGTCACCCGGTCTTCCGGATTGCTCCCCTCTGCCTCCGGGGATAACCTCACGCCGCTGCACCGGCCGCTGTTCGCTACTGCGCTCTGCCGGCTTTTCAGCAGTACGCTCCTGCCTGGAGGATGGCGGCAGTTCCACCATGCCGAGGATTACCGCCCGGTTGGCGGTGGCTTTCTGCGGCTCCGCCGGAACAGGCGTCTCTTTCGGCGCAGGCGTCTTGACTGCCGCGATTTCTGCCGGCGGTGCCTCTTTAGCCGCGCCAACAGCCTGCTGTTCAGGTTCGACCGGTCTTGCCGCTGCAGCTTCCGGAATCTCCGGTGCAGCGGCAACAGTCTGTGCCTCTTCAGCAGAGACTTCGACGACCTTCTCTACAACCTTGGCCCGGCGTCTGATAACTGTCGAACTGACCCTGGTCTCTTCCTGGGCGACATCCTTGACTGTCATGGTGACAGTTGCGGGAGCCTGGAGCTTTTTGGCGACATCCTCATCTATGGCAGCCATATGGTTACTGATTTCAACGCCGATCGCTTTTAACCTGACGATAAGCTCCTTGTTTTCAATACCCATCTTCTGCGCAAGTTCATGCACACGAATCTTGCTCATTGTTGTTTTGCTCCTCCCTGGCCCTGATAAACAGGATAAGTGCGTAACGGAATTATTTTCTGCCATAAAACCGCAGAAAATAATATCTATCTTTCTAAAAGAAGTTCCAGTACCTGGTCAATTCCCTGCACAGCTTATCAGCAAAAGCTCCCGGCGATACGGCAACGGCAGTCCGTATCTCCTTGCCAAGAGGGGTTCCCAACTGATCCTTGACGGAGAACCTGAATATTTCAACCCTGTTTTTCTCTGCTACAAACCTGAATTTTGCTTCACTTTCCGCTGCAATATCAGCGGCCAGAATCAGCAGCGCCGCGTCGCCCCGCCGCAGAGATTCCATGACGGTATCGCTGCCCGAAACAGCTCTGCCTGCCTTGTTTGCCAGCGCGAGCGTAGCAGCTATCCGCTCGGCAAACAGCCGCTGGACAAGTGCTATTGTCTCCGCAGCAACAGGTGTCTTTGCTTCACCCTTGAAAGCGCGGCTGAACTGTTTTCTGGCCAGCGCATTTTCAAGGCATTGCCGGCTGAAACAGGTATAAGCACCACGCCCCGGAAGCTTGCCGGCAATATCCGGAACCGGCAGCGAATCAGGATCCAGCACGAACCGCAACAGTTCATCTTTCGGCTTCACCTCGCGGCAGCCAAGACAGCTCCTTTGCGGTTCAGCCTTCGGCACTGCCTAGGACTCCTGCTGCCCGGCAGCATCGGTTTCGGTATCGGTTGCGACAACAGCCGTTTCGTCACCGACTGCCTCCGCCGGCTCTTGCTCTTCTTCAGCGGCACCGTCGTAGGAAGAATACTGCGCCAGCTCTGCTTCCGCCTGACGCGTCTCGCTCTTGATGTCTATTTTCCAGCCGGTCAGCTTGGCAGCCAGACGGACATTCTGACCGCGCTTGCCGATTGCCAGTGACAGCTGGTCATCAGGAACGATAACCTCCATCGCCCGGCCTTCGTCCTCGACAAACACCTTGGAAACGACGGCAGGAGAGAGTGCATTGCAGG
>JAGFXN010000209.1 GCA_017861215.1 Deltaproteobacteria bacterium
GTCACCGATCACATCGCCCATGTTTTCGTCCGGAACGGTGACTTTCATGTTCATGATCGGTTCGAGCAGCACCGGTTTGCACGACTCCATCGCCTTTTTGAAGGCCATCGAACCGGCGATCTTGAACGCCATCTCCGAAGAGTCGACGGTATGGAATGAGCCGTCGTAGAGGGCCACCTTGAAATCAACGACCGGAAAGCCGGCAAGGAATCCTTCCACTGCCGCCTCCTGAATCCCCTTGTCAACCGCCGGGATGTACTGGCGCGGGATGACGCCGCCGACAATCTTGTCTTCGAAAAGATAGCCTTCGCCGCGCGGCATCGGCCCCATTTCTATCCAGCAGTCGCCGTACTGGCCGCGACCGCCGGACTGTTTCTTGTACTTGCCCTGTACCTTCACGCTGCCGCGTATGGTCTCGAGGTACGGCACTTTCGGCGTCTTCAGCAGCACTTCGACATTGAATTTCCGCTTCATCTTCTCGACGATGACATCAAGGTGCACCTGCCCCATGCCGGAGATGATGAACTCCTTGGTCTGCTCGTCGCGGTGGGATTCCAGGGTCGGTTCTTCCTCTATCATCTTGTGCAGGGCACTATGGATCTTGTCCTCGTCATTCTTGGTTTTCGGTTCGATCGCATAGGAGATGACCGGTTTGAGCAGCGGCGCCGGTTCATAAACAACCGGCTTGGCCGCATCGCAGAGGGTATCGCCGGTCACCGTCTCCTTCAGCTTGGCAACGGCGACAATATCCCCGGCCACGGCCTGTTTGATCGGCTTCTGCTTTTTCCCTTCGAGTTCGTAAATCTGGCCGATACGCTCATCAACCCCTTTGGTGGCGTTGAAAACCGTCGAGTCCGAGTTCAGGACACCGGAATAGACCCTGAAGATGGATATCTTGCCGGTGTAAGGATCCGACGTTGTCTTGAACACCAGGGCAGAGAACGGTTCGGTTTCGAGCGGAGCGCGTTCCTCAAGAGCCTTGGTTTTCGGATTGGTGCCGAGCGCCTTGGTCCGGTCGAGCGGTGAGGGAAGGTAGGCGCAGATAGCGTCCAGTAGCTGCTTGACGCCGATATTGGCGGTGGCCGAGCCGCACAGCACGGCGGTAAAGGTGTTTCTGATCGTGCCGACCCTGAGGCCGTCAATGATCTCTTCCTCGGAAAGGTCGCCGCTCTCCAGATACTTCTCCGTCAGGGCATCATAGGCCTCGGCAACCGTCTCCACCATCTGTTCGCGCAGCCGTTGCGCCTCGTCAAGATACTCTGCCGGAATCTCGATCTCGGTGAAGCTGCCGGAGGAGTCTTTGGCATAGCGGTACGCCTTCATCCTGATCAGGTCGATGACCCCATCAAAGCCGGCCTCAATGCCGAGCGGCAGCTGGATGGCAACGCCTCTTGCCTTCAGGGCTTTCTCCATGTCGTCAATGGCGCGGAAAAAGCTTGCTCTTTCCCGATCGAGCTTGTTGACAAAAGCGATGCGCGGTATTTCGAATTCATCGGCCCAGGCCCAGACCTCTTCAGTCTGCACCTTTACCCCCGAGATGGCGGAAAGAATGATAACGGCGCAGTCGAGCGTCCGCATGCAGGCCCGGGTGTCGGCAATAAAGTCGCCGTAACCGGGGGTGTCGACCAGGTGGATTGAATGCCCCTGCCATTCGCAGTGATCCAGAGAAGAGGTAATGGAAATCTTGCGTTTTATCTCTTCAGGCTCGAAGTCCATGGTGGAAGTGCCGTCATCAACCCTTCCCAGCCTGTCGATCATCCCTGAGTTAAAAAGGATTGCTTCGGACAGAGAGGTCTTGCCGGCCCCTCCGTGAGCGATGATACCGAGATTGCGGATTTTTGCAGTGTCGTACTTTCCCATGATACCCCCCTTGGATTAGAAAAAAGTCTGCACCCTTGTCCTGGCTATGGGTGCGTTCTGCTATTGATTTTCACAGTTGCGGTCGTAAAGAATCCTGAGCCCGTCCAGAGTAAGATACTCTTCGATTTTTTCAATGGTGCGCGACTCCGGAGCAATAAGCCCTGCCAGACCGCCGGTGGCGATTACCTGCACTTTGTCACGGCACTCGGCCTTCATCCGGGTGACGATTTCATCCACAAGCCCGACATAACCGTAGTAGATCCCTGCCTGCATCGAATTTACCGTGTTTTTGGCAACCAGCAGCGGCGGCTTGACTATCTCTACCCGCGGCAGTTTGCTCGCTTTCTGAAAGAGCGCCTCCATCGATATCATCAGGCCGGGGGCGATGGCGCCGCCGCAGTACTCTCCCTTTTTGTTGACGTAATCAAAGGTGGTGGCGGTGCCGAAATCGACGATGATCAGGGCTGAACGGTATTTCTCGAAGCCGGCAACAGCATTGACAATCCGGTCGGCGCCGACTTCGCGCGGATTGTCGTAATGGATCGGCATGCCTGTTTTTATCCCCGGGCCGACAACATGAGGCTTGAAGCCGAAATAGTGCAGGGACAGTTTTTCCAGCACCCCGGTAAGGGTGGGCACCACCGAAGAGATGATAATCCCGGTCACACTGGCGAAGGGGACCGCCGAGATCCTGAAGAGGTCGTGCAGCATAATGCCGTACTCATCTGTGGTTTTCGACTTGTCGGTCGAGATCCGCCAGTTTTTCAGCAGGCTGTCGCCGTCATAGATCCCCAGCACGATATTGCTGTTGCCGACATCAATTACCAGCAGCACAAATCCCTCCCAGGGTTACATCTCCGGACAGTATCTGCTCTCCCGTATCAAGCAGCAGTGCGCCGTACTCGTCTATGCCGCTGACCCTGCCGGTTCTGACGGAGCCGTTGTCGGTCACGGTGACCAGAGCGCCGGCGAGACTGCTCCGCTCCAGCCACTCTTTTCTTGCCGGGGCATACCCCTTCTCCAGAAAAACAGCGTAGAGGCTGTCAAGTTCCTGCAGCATTACTTTGGCAAATTGCGTACGATCGACCTTCGCGCCGCTTTCGAGAGCAAGCGAGGTGGCCGGATGCCGCAGCTCCTGCGGAAACTGTTCGGCGCTCATGTTCAGATTGACGCCGATGCCGAGGATGACGAAGTTCACCTTGTCAGTCTCCGCACTCATCTCGTTGAGCAGTCCGGCAACTTTTCTGCCGCCGATCAGGAGGTCATTCGGCCACTTGATGCGCGTCTTGAGAGGCGTCAGCTTTTCTACCGCCCTGGCGACAGCTATCACGGAAAGAAAAGTGAGCTGTGGCGCGGCAACCGGTTGAATCGGCGGACGCAGGATGATGGAGCAGTAGAGATTTACTCCGGCAGGGGAGGCCCAGGCTCTTCCCAGCCGCCCTTTCCCCCCGGACTGCTGCTCCGCGATGATTACGGTTCCCTCTGCCGCGCCCTCTGCCGCCATGCTGAAAGCAACGGCATTGGTAGAGGCGGTCTCCTGCAGAAAGATGATCTTTGTGCCGATCCGGTTGTTGCCGGCAAGGTGGCTGAGGGCAGCGGCATGGAGGTTGTCCGGAGAAGACGGCAGCCGATAGCCCCTTGACGGCTCGGCAATGACAGCATAGCCGATTTTGCGGAGATTGTTTATCTGTTTCCAGACGGCATTGCGGGAAACAGCTAGTTGACGACTAAGCTCCTGTCCGGAAATGGCGACATCATTGGCTGCATAAAGAAGTGCGAGAATCCGCCCGGCGGTTCCGGGAACCGGCCTGTTCCCTGCCGTCTCTGT
>JAGFXN010000031.1 GCA_017861215.1 Deltaproteobacteria bacterium
CCGAGCGGCAGGGGCGGATACTGAAGCTGATTTCAGGGCTGATGATGCTTGGTCTCGGGCTGGCGCTGCTCATCAATCCGGCGCTGCTCAACAACCCCCTGGCCTCGGTCGGGCTGTTGCTGGGAACCCTTGCCCTGGCGGCTTTGATAGTATTTGCCGCCGGCAGGACCGGGCACGGGCAAAACGAAAAAACGTAACTCTCCGGGGCCTGACTTGCAGACAGGGAAGCTGCCTCTGCAGGTGAGGAGACACCGTATCGGCACCTGTCCGTCCGGAGCGGCTTTGCCCGCTGCTAGGAGGCTGTCGGGCTTAGAATAAATCTGCTGCAAATTCGTCTGATCGGTGCATATTTCGCCGCTTTCTTGGTCAATAGAACAACTATTGACCGGCAAAATCGACAAAATCTGTCCTTGCCCAGCCTAATTTTCGCTTTGATTTCCTAAGTCCGACAGACTCCGAGCGGGCGCAATGAGTGCCGCAGACGTTGACAACAATGCCGCTGCCGTGCCATAAACAGAGTGTGCAAGGGAAAGCCGCTTCCGCCTGATGAAGCGGTTTTTTTTGTGGAGCGGTGCGGCAGCGAGGAAACAGACCGGGAGAACGTGTGTGGACAGCAGAAAACAGTTACTGAACAGAAACAAGACAATCGCCACGGGATTGATGATTGGCGCGGCCATACTGTTTGTTGTCGCCCGCTCCCGGCATGGGCATGGCGCCTGGGAGTGGGTGGGGGCATTTGCAGAGGCGGCCATGATCGGCGCGCTGGCGGACTGGTTTGCCGTTGTGGCGCTGTTCCGCCACCCGCTGGGGGTACCAATACCGCATACGGCCATCATCAGGAGCAAGAAGGAGGCGATTGCCGGCAATCTGGCCGATTTTATCCGGGACAAGTTTCTGGCCAGCGATACCCTGATCGCCAAGCTGCGCGACTACGATCCCGCCGGGCATCTGGCCGCCTGGCTGATGTCGCGGGAGAATGCCGACGGTCTGGCCAATGGTCTGAGCCGTCTGCTGGCCGAATCCCTCGATTTCATCGACGACGAGCGCGTGCAGCGGCTGCTGCGAGCCGCCCTGAGCAGCCGGGTGGAAAACCTCGACCTCTCCTCTGCCGCCGGGGCGATTCTCGCTACCCTCAGAAAAGACAACCGCCACCAGATCGTGCTCGATGACCTGCTGAACCGCTTTGCTGCCTGGCTGGCAAGCGCCGAAGCGCAGGCCAGGCTGGCCGGCGCCATCGATGAGATGGTGACGAAAGAGTATCCGCTCCTGAGTCATTTCATCCCCAACCGGGACCAGTTTGCCCGGGGGGTCGGTGAGAAGGTCTCCCGGAGACTGAACGCCTTCGTGCAGGACGTGAATGCCGATCCTCTCCATGAGGTCAGGTATCGCTTCGACAGCGCGGTGACCGGGTTTATCGCCCGGCTGCAGTCCGATCCGCTGCTGCGCGCCAGGATCGAGGCGCTCAAGCTCGAGGTTGTTCACAACGAGTTTATTGTTGCTTACGTGAAGAGCATCGGCAGCGATCTGAAGAGCTGGCTGAGCGACGACCTGCAGCAGCCCCGTTCCAGGGTGCGGGATAAAATCTCGGCAGCTGTTGCCGGCCTGGGCACTACCCTCGCTCACAACGGGGGGTTGAAAGACTCCCTGAATGAGCACCTGGCAGCTTTGGTAGAGCACTACGGGGATACGCTGCGCACTACGATTGCCGGGCATATTTCCGGCACGGTGCAGGCGTGGGATAACGACGAATATATCAGCGAGATCGAGCTGAGCATCGGTTCCGACCTGCAGTTCATCAGGATGAACGGCACCCTGGTCGGCGGGGTTATCGGCCTGCTGCTGCATGCGGTGTCGCTGCTTCTTGGCTAGTAATTCCGGAATTCCGGGGTCAGCTGTTTGCGGAACAGCAGGCGCGCCGTCGGAGTTTCTCCGGCAGTGCTCTCCTCGCTGCACAGAATGTCACCGGCGAATTGCCGGAATATTTTTCCCAGCTCGCCCTGCCGCAGCAGGTAGTCAGGATTGTGCGCCGACAGCAGCTGCGGCGATGCCAGCAACGTGTCGAACAGCAGCAATCCTCTTGGGGTCAGCGCCTTGACCTCCGTGGGGATGAGGTCGCGCAGCAGAAAGTTGCAGTTCACAATCACGTCGTACTGTTCCGTGATCTGATAGCCTTCCAGGTCTATGCAGCGGAACTCTACCGCTAGCCCCTGCGCAAGCGCCAGCCTCTCCGCCTTGGCAATGCCGATATCCGAAATGTCGACCCCTGTCACCCGGAAGCCGTTCTGCGCCAGGAAAACAGCGTTGCGCCCCTCGCCGCAGGCCACGTCCAGCGCTCTTTGCCCCGGAGCCAAACGCTGGAGAGTTGCCAGCTGCCGGCGGAGAAACTGCGCAGCTGCCCCCCCGAGATATGACGGTGCCGACGCATAGCGGCGGTTCCATTTGCGTCTGTCAGCGTCCATGCCCCCTCCCTGCCGCCACACGGGCAATCCGGCCTCTAATAGCCATGCTCGAGACTGTCGATCCTTGCCACCCGGCCGTTGTGGAAGGTTATTTCGTACATGAATTCCTGGGGTCCGAAGTTGTACGTCCAGGCGTCGACGGTAACAGTATCATATGACCGGTTGTGACGCTGGCCGAAGGAACGCGTCTGCTCCCGCCGGTCCTGGAAAGCGGGCGGGCCGCATTTTTTGATAACTTCCGGCATCGTGTTGTCAAGGGAGACGATGCCGTACTGGCAGCGCATGGTGTCGGTTTGCTGGGCAGCCACGGTTGCAGGCAGTTGCAGGAAAAGCAGCGCGGCAGCCAACTGGCAGGCCACCGTTTTCATGGCAATCCCGGGGGCCTTGCGCGGAATATCCCTTGCAATGCGATCTGCTGCTGAGCTCATACGTCACCTCCTGGGTACAGTATACCCTGCAGAGTGACTGCTGTCAGCATGCCGGGGTAAGCATGCCAAATTAAAACGGCGGCCATGTCGGCCGCCGTTGCTGTTGCTGCATCATCCCTGTTGCTGCGTGTTGTTACAGGTTGCGCTCATGCCAGCGCCGCACCGCGTCGACCTCCCGCATGACGCCGCGCACATCGGCCGGGATGCTGCTCTCCTCGAAGCGGCCGGTCAGGATGGTATCCCGGCTGAGTTTGCCGGTGGCGTACAGCTTCCAGATCTCCCTGCCGTAGTCGGTGGCCAGAAGTTCGGGCGCGAAACGGCCGAAGTAGGCGGTTATGTTGGCGACATCCCGCTCGAGCATGGCAGCAGCGTTGTTGTTCCCCGCGGCATCGACGGCCTGGGGCAGGTCGATAATAACCAGGCCGTCACGGCCGATGAGCACGTTGTACTCGGACAGGTCGCCGTGGATAAGTCCGGCGCAGAGCATGAGCACAATCTGCGCGATCAGCACACGGTGGTATTCCCGGGCCTGCGTCCCGGTCAGCTTCACATCGTTGAGCCGCGGCGCGCTGTTGCCGTTGGCATCGACCACCAGTTCCATCAGCAGTATGCCACCGACGCAGCTGAAGACCTGCGGCACGCGCACCCCGGCGGCGGCCAGGCGGCGCAGGGCGTCCACCTCGGCGTTCTGCCAGGCCCCTTCCTGTTCTTGCCGGCCATACTTCGTGTTCTTGCCGATGGCGCGCGCCTGGCGGCTGCTCTTCCCTTTGCGGCCTTCCTGGTACTGGGCCTGCTTGCTGAAGCTCCGGTTGTCGGCGTCCTTGTAGACCTTGGCGCAGCAGAGCTCTCCCCTGGACCGGACGACATAGACCTCGGCCTCCTTGCCGCTCATCAGCTGGCAGACGACCTCGTCAACGAGGCCGTTATAGACGAGCATTTCAAATTTTTTCGGCGTTTTCATGCGGTATCATATCCTTTTTCGGCTGCAAGGGAGAGCTTTTCACGCTGTCCCTGTTCGTTTCGGGTTGGGGGGCGGCTCGCTCGTCAGGTGGTGTGCGGACTGTTCCCGGGGATGGTGAGGAGAGACTTGAGTGCGGCGCGAAGGGTCTGTGCGGAGATTTTCCAAGAACCGAGTATACTCTTCGCCGCAGTGAAATGATAGTGAACAAATAGAGGGAGAACAAATACCGGGGAAGATACTGCATTCAGAAGACAGCGACCCGACTGTTTCTGCTGTTTTCAGGGAGGTGCTCAGCTGCCGGTGAACGATACCCGCAGCGGAGCGAGGATTCGGTCTTTTTGCTGTCAGCCTGTCTCCTGGCTCTCTCTTGCCGGAGCCAGACGCATTTTCGGCACCAGGGAGGCGGGCAGCTCCGCCATCCGTTCCGGGCCGAGCCTGGTGAGTTCGTCCCGGAAGCGTTCCGCCTCGACAACGAGTGCCGCCACCTCGATCCTTTGACAGACCGGACAGACACGCTGCAGGTAGTCTCTGCCGCTGGCCAGCAGGGAAGCCGCCCCGCCGAAATTACCGTTACGCCAGTGCAGGAGGGCAACGGCAATCTGCAGCATCCCCTGGTAGAACCAGCGGAGTTCATCTTCAGAACCGATCCAGAGATCTTCGAGGGTTTCATGGCAGTCATACCAGTCGCCGCGATTGAACTCGCCGAATGCCCGCAATATCTCTCCGGAGGGGGAGCTGGAACAATCGAGCTGCTTTTTCATACAAGAGCACTCCTGCCGCTGATTATAGCGTGTCACGGCCGCCTCCGCATCACTGCGTCTGCTGAACCACTCCGTTACCGCGCCCTGTTGCTGCTTATTTTCTGGCATAGTTAACCGCGCCGAACCAGTCAACCAGAACGACTGGTTCATGCCCCACCACCCAGGCATCGTGCTTGGCCGGGAGATTGGAAACATCTCCGGGTCTCAGATCGAATTCGTCGCCGTCGGCCATCTTGACATGCAGCCGACCCGAGACAAGATACTGGAAGTGCGGTGCCTCACACCACTCCGTGCCGGCTAGCGGCTTCACATCCACCGACCAGCGCCAGCCGGGTTCGAGAATCAGTCGTCCTATCGTCCCCTTGGCGACAGTAACCAGTTCCGCCCTGCCGTGACCGAAGGTCCTGAGTTCGTCAGGGGCGTCAAATGATTTGAATTCCGCTCTGCTTGCCATAGCACATTCCCCCTTGATTCGATGGTACTGCTGTACTTTCATTTTACACCGAATCGGCCGGAGGGGTATCCGCTTATTTATGCTGCGTGCCGTGCACGAAAAATCCGGGACAGCGCGCTTCATTTACAAGGCGGCCAGGCGGCCGCCCTGGCTGCTACCGTGTAAAAAGATTGTACGTAATCTTCAGGGTGTGCGATGCTACTTCCGGCCGGTTGAGAACGGCGTGCGCCGGGGATGACCCGCGTCGGGAGAGAATGTGCAAGCAGCACCGCAGCTTTATTTACTGGACGGGTCCAGTTACATCTACCGCGCCTATTACGGCGTCCGGGATCTTGCCACCAGTGGCGGCATGCCGGTCAATGCCGTGTTCGGCTTCACCAGGATGCTCCTCGGCCTGCTGCAGGAAAACCGCCCCGACTACCTCGCCGTCGTCCTCGAACCTCCCCGGGAAGAGACCTTTCGCCGGGAGATTTACCCACTCTACAAGGCACAGCGGGACGCCATGCCCGCGGATCTCGTCACCCAGCTGCCGTACATCAGGAAGATACTGCAGGCCCTCAATATACCGGTCCTGGAAGCGCCCGGTTTCGAGGCCGACGATGTCATTGCCACGCTGGCCCGCCGCTATGCCGCCGAAGGGATCCAGGTCACGGCCGTCAGCGGCGACAAGGATCTGCTGCAGATTGTCGCTGCCGGCATATGCCTGCTGGATACCATGAAGGAGCAGCGCTGCGGGCCGCAGGAGGTGCTCGACCGCTTCGGCGTCCCGGCGGAGCTGGTGCCGGACGTCCTGGGGCTGGCCGGCGACAGCGCGGACAATATCCCGGGAGTTCCCGGGATCGGCGAGAAGACTGCTGCCGGGCTGGTGCGGCGCTTCGGTTCCCTGGAGAAGGTGCTCGAGTGGCGCAGCATGGTGAACGGCCGGCAGCGCCGGGATAATCTGTACCTCCATGCCGACCAGGCCCGGCTGTCGAAAATACTGGCAACCGTCCGCTATGACGTCCCCCTGGAGATCTCCCTGGCCGATCTGCAGTGCCGGCCGCCGCACCTGCCACTGCTGATGCCGTTGCTGCGTGAGCTGGAATTTGCGGCGCTGGAAGTCGCCTTTACCCCGCCGTCCCCCGGGGTGGTGGAGCTCTACTGTGACGGCTCGGGCCGGGACTCCGGACCCGGGGGGTACGGGGTGATCCTGCGCTACGGGGAGTCGGAGAAGGAGTTGAGCGGTTTCGAGCCCGCCTCTACCTCGCAGCGGATGGAACTGACCGCGGCGATCAGGGGGCTGGCGGCGCTGCAGAAGCCGAAGCGGGTGCGGGTCTACAGCGATTCCCAGTACCTGGTGCGGGGAATGAGCGAGTGGCTGGCCGGCTGGCAGCGCAGCGGCCGCCTGGAGACCGCGGCTGCACTCAGGAACCAGGACCTCTGGCAGCAACTGGCGGCCCTGGCCGCGAACCATACGGTCACATGGCAATGGGTGCGCGGCCATGACGGCCATTACTTCAATGAGCGCTGCGACAGGCTGGCAAAGCGGGCGGCAGAGGCGGGGGTCCGGGCGGCAGAGCAGGCCGCGGCACAGGCAAGGAAAGTGAACTTCATGCCGGTGCCGATCGTGCCGGCCAGGCCGGCACCGGTTCAGGACCTGGAGGAGAGAGTCTACGCGGCCGATGCCGACGGGCAGCTGCTGCTCTGCTGAGGCAACGGGCGGGCAGTCCCGGGGGAGAGCATGCCAATGAAAAAGGCGGCCAGTATGGCCGCCTTTGCTGTTTCTCCAGTGCTCGCCACGAAGGCAATGAGCAGGGCAAAGCGCTGCCGGGCGCCGCCTGTCATCTCCAGCTGATGACCGGCAGCATCCCCGGCAGCAGCCCGATTACTTCTGGACCCATCTGCCGTTCTGCAGCTGCAGCCACCATCCCGGCGCGGCTTCTTCACGTTTGGTTTCAGCATAGGTGGCTGCCGATTTGGCCAGCAACTGGTCCATTTCTTCCTTGTTCGGGGTCTGTTTGCTCTGTTTCGCTATCGCTTTTGCCATGCCGGTGATGATTGTCTTGCGACTTTCATTCTCTGTCTTCAGCATCGCTTCGTCCTGAGGCGTCACCCTGGTTTTGTCCCGCACGCTAATCAGCCCCTGGCTGGTCAGGCCGACAACTCCGCCGGCAAGCAGTTCACGCACCCGCGACAGGTTCCTGCTCATGGTTGCGTACGCCTTGGTGACTTCCTGCATGCTTGCCAGCTCCACCGCCAGGGCGTCGGCAGTGCTGTCCGCGGCATACGCGGCCGCAGCCAAAGAGAGTGTCGGGAGCCTCCTCAACATACCGCTCAACGGTTTTACGGCAGATTCTTTATCCTTGCTGTCGGGCGGCTGGCTTTCCGGTGCCGGCTGGGTGTTGCCGCCATCCTTGAGCATCATGCCGTCCACAGACTTATATGCGTCCTTGACCGCTTTTTCAGGGAAGTAGACGTTGACGGTTATGACTGCGCAGGAAACAAGCAGTCCACATGCGCCGGCAAACAGGAATTTTAGCGTACTCATTTTCCGGTCCTCCTCAAGGCAATCGATTTGTACCCTACACTATACCATATTCTCCCGGTCATTCATCCCATTTGAATGCCGGGGGCGGTTCAGCTGCGGCGGGCGGTCCGCTGCCCGCCGCTCCCTTGCCTCGTTTGGCCGCCTGACTGATTGAGTCCAGCAGATGCTCCAGCGCGATCCTGTTCTGCGTTTCCGTCACAGTCACCTTCAGATCGCGGACACCAAAGAAGTTCGTATTCGATATGTCGAGGATGTCGAAGGTCAGATAACCCGCATTCAGCGATGCCATGACCTCACCCTTGTCATAGGGATGATCACTGCGAAAGAAAAACCCCTGCAGATTCTTGCCCGCCAACTTTTGCAGGAATTCCCTGCTGACCAGCATTTTCTCACCGTCACCCGGGCGCGTCCAGAAATAGGCATAGCCGTTCAGTCCGCCAGCACCGGTGCCGTGTCCTTCAAGCATGGCGATACCATCCACCCGCCCGGAAACATAGCCGCTGATTTTCGGGAAAAGGGCGCAAACCTGCTGCAGGCTCAGGTTGTTGAGCAGCAGATCACCGCCGTAGCTCACTCCTTGTGAAAAAGCAGCATAGCCCTGGCCCAGAATCCTGCCGGTCGTCAGTGAGGAGGCGAAGGAGAGCACCTCGATAATCCCGTCGGCTGCCTTGATCCGGAAGGCCGTCCCGGTAAATTCCAGGGGCCCGAAGATGATCCTGCCGATTTTCAGCAGGGAACCGCCGGTCTTCTCCCTGTTGAGCAGATCAAGATGCTGTGCATACTTTTCACGGCTCACTACCAACGACTGTTCAGGAGAGGCGGTGCGGCCCGCCGGGAAACCAAGAGAAAAAGGGATGCTGCCGCTGATCCCGGTAACTTTTAATTTGCGGGATGCGGCGTCAATAGCGGCGTCATCGAGCTGCACAGAACCCTGGAGCGTGGTGCGCTTGTTGCGGAACCCGAGGCTGCCTGCAGCGGCTATATCCCCGGATAGAGATGCTTCCTGCAGGAAGCGCGGCAGGCCGTTGGCGAGCGGATCAACTATCCGGCTCACGGGGGCGCGGCTGAGCGTATAGGCGATCATGCCGTCCCGCTGCGGCGAAAAAACATTGGCAACTTCCCCCTTCATCTGCACGGCGGCGCCTGCGCCGATCCGGAAAACAGCTTCCGCCAGCGTGATCCTCCCCTGCGCCAGGCTGCCGTCAAACTGCAGTCCGGCGTTGGCGAGCAGCCCCTTGCCGCCGCGGCCCGCAACCGACACTCCCTCCCCTTCTCCCCTGAACCGGCAGGCGACGCCATCCTTGCGCGCATAACTGCCCCTGGTCGAAACCGTGAGGCGTCCGCCCGAGACCGCTACCGCCCCTTTCTTCTCCAGCAGCTGTGCCAGCTGCGCCAGCTCGATCCCCTTCAGGGAGAGGTCGAATTCCACCCCATTGCCGACAGCGTAGGGGTTGAATGCCAGCGCCCCGCCCAGCGTCCCGCCCAGTACAGCCCCGGCAAGAGTGGCGCTGCCGCCTGAACCGGAAAAGACCAGATCCGCCCGTGGCACCCCGATCTCCCTGCCGCGCCAGAGGAACTTCTCTGCTGCCAGTGCGCCGGATCCGGCAAATCTTTTTGCTGGCGGTGCCCCGGCAAATTCGCCGCGCAGGGAGGCGGCGATTCCGGTCAGCTTGAGATCGCCGCGACTGACAGCGCCCCCGGCAAGCTGCACCTCCAGCGGATACCCCTTGGGCGACTGCTGCGCGCCTTTTCGCGGCAGGACGGCGCTGAGTCGGGCAACGGTTATGCTGGCGTCCGCCACCCGCAACGCGCAGTTGTCAAGCTGCAACAGGCCGTCAGCCGCACTGAAACCGAAACGCCCTCCCGCGGCCAGGCCCTTGAAGGCCGCGGTTTCGAACGTCCCTTGCCCGGCGGCCGAGTACTGTCCGGCAACCGTCCGGAAATCCGCCTTGAGGTCAGAGCTGCCGAGGGCAAAACGTTCCCCCTTGATGCTCCCGTTCAGGCCGGCAACGGACAGGGATGCAGAACCGCTGAAGTTGGCGCTGTCGGCGCCGCTGAGGTCAAGCGACATGCCTGCCGAGCCCGCAGCAACTTTTAACTCCCCGTACGACCCTGCTTTGAGCCTGTTTTCAGGCATCTGCAGGGCAAGGGAAAAAGGAGCCTTCTTGCCGGGCCTCATGCTGAAGCTCCCGGTGAGCGGCAGTCCCAGCACCCTGGCCCTGAAACCGGGCAGATCGACTGATTGAGGCCGCAGAGCGCCGCTGAAAACCACTGCATACGGGGCGCTGATGCTTTCCAGGAGGGGGTTGCCGCTGCCGGCTTCCTGGGTCACCGTCCCGACCGCCCGGATGGTGTTATTGGCGGTGGCAATCTTCACGTCGCTGCCGACACCGTTGATCAGCAGCCTGTCGCGGCGCGACACCATCAGCTTCCGCAGGGAGACCATCCCCCCGACGGTGATCCCCTGGTGCGCTCTTCCCGCTATCCTGATCCCCCTGGCGGTGACCGTGCCTCCCGCCCGCGTCCCCGCCTGTCGCCAACCGGGCAGCAAGGCGGCCCCCCGGCCGATATCAAAGCGGTTGAGATCCAGCCGCAGATCATAGCTCAAGCCGCTTTTCAGGCTGCTGCCGTGGCCGGTGGCGCGCATCTCCAGGATTTCATCAACAACCAGTGCCGCCTGTTCCAGCTGCAGCAGATCCTGCTTCATGTCATAGGTTGCGGCGCCGCTAAGGCTCCCGGAGAGGGGGATGGTATTCCCTTCCTGGAGCTGCAGTGCCGCATCCCTGAATGTTGCCGCGAGCGATGACCGCACTATCCCTGCATGCAAGGCGGCCTTCACCCGCAGGCTCCCCGTGCCGCCGGCAACGGTGAGCCGCCTCCCCGTTGCCGCCAGACCGGCCAGGGCCAGCGACGGCGCCTCCAGGGAGAGTTCGGCTTCAGGCTCAGCTCCTGCGCGAAAACTTCCCGTAACGGCATAGCGGTTGCCCGCTTCATCGTCAAAGGCAAGCTTTGTTATGGCGCCGTCCGATCCTTTGCTGGCAATATTGCGGAGTTGCAGGGCTATCCCCCTGAGACCTTTGCCGTTGACGAGAATCTCCCCGTTATTGATCCGCAGATCATCAATGAACAGCTCTGCCCCGCCTTTGCCGCCGGAGAACCGTTTGCGGAGCTGCGCGACATTCCAGCCGCCGTCACTCCCCTTGCGGATGTCGATCCGGGCCCCGTCAACATTCAGCAACCGCAGGCTGCGGCGTCCCAGGAACAGACCCTGCCAACCCGGCGCCACGCTGACGGCATCAACCGACACAAAGCGACTGTCGGCAAACCCCGACGGATTGCCGACGACTACCCCCTTGATAATCAGCGTGTCGCCGTGCAGGCGTAGTGCGGAAATGGTAACAGGGAGATCAAGCCGCTCGGCAAGAATGGCGGAGATTTTCGCGGCGGCGGGCGGTGAATTGATATAGGAGACGAGGAGTGTGATTGCGCCTGCGCCCAGGAAAATGACGACCGGCAGCAGCCGGTACAGGAAAAAGCGTACCGAAAAAACTTTTTTACCGTGCGCAGCAGAACCGGCCATGTCCATCCCCCACCCGGGGTCGGTCGGAGGTAGGAACTCATCGCGAAAATTCGGCTGGACGAAGCCGGATTTGCAGCAGATGTATTCTCCGTCCGACAGACTCCTAAGAGAGACTTTATCCGGAAATAACAATTTTACAATGTCCATTGGCGGATTTTATCGCCGTGAGGGAGAAGGCCCGGGGATTCTGTCTTCCGGGAAGAGCTACGGACGACACAAGGCTGCCAAATCGGTCGCCTTTGCCTGCTGGCGATAACTGGTGTACTGTTGCAAGAATAACCGGTGGGGAACTGCGGAGCAATAATGAAGAAATCGTTTTATACGTGGGAGGGCGATACGCTCGTGCTCAATATCCTCGGCACGCCCGACGCCAAACGGGACGCCATCGGCAAGGTCAAGGGGCAGCAGCTCTGCGTCAGTGTCACGGCCGCCCCCCGTGCCGGTCGGGCAACTGACCATATGGTACGCTTTCTTGCTGCTGAATTCGGCGTATCTGTCAGCGCCATTCAGGTGGTGTTCGGCCGCATGAATGTCAATAAACAGCTGCGGATCAAGGCGCCTGCGTGCCTGCCGTCAGTCATCGGCCAGCAGGTGTTATTCTAGCAGAGAATCCCGGAGAGAGGCTACTTCATGCACAAGGCGGCCAATCGGCCGCCTTTATTGCTTCTCCCCTGCCGCGCGTTTCTGCCTTCTGCGCCGCCAGGCGGCACGGCCGCCGAAGAAGCCGCCGGCCAGGGTCAGAACCCAGATGGTGATGAGAACGATATATTCGCTGGCGCCGGGCATATTCATGCCTACGCCAACTGATAACCGGCACCGGCAAACTGGATGTTGGCCGGATCGTCGCAGCGCGGCGGGGAAACGGCATGGATGCCGCCGCAGTCTGGACAGCTGTCCACAAAAGTGAGCAGCGTAAAGGGAGCGCCACACCCCTGACAGGTGGTCGGCAACCCTCCGCCGGGCAACGCTTCACTCCTCAGTGCGCCGCCGTGGGCGCGGGCAACGAACTCTACCAGCGCCCTCCCTTCGGCAAATGGTCCCTGGCCCACTTCGTGGCCGCATCCGCAATTACCCATGGTCCGTTCTCCTTTTTGGATGGCGCAGTACCTGCACCATGATGATCAATTCTGGCGGAGCATAGCCCGGATCGCGCACCAGGAATATGACGCAGGTCAAGTTCCGGCAATTGGCAGGGAGCTCAGGATGCAGAGCTTACCATGCTTCATTCACAAGGCAGCCAATCGGCCGCGATCGCCTGCGGCTTTCATAGCCCCAGCTCCTGCCGCAGCTTCTCCTCCATCCCCCGGTAGCGCGGTGAAAAATGAAACGGAATCACCCTGGCGACTCCCGCCTGGCGGGCAAGCAGCCCGGCCTGGAGCGCGGTCAGGTGAGACCGCTCGCCGGCCCGTTCACGCTCTGCATCGAGAAACGTCGCCTCGATAAAGAGATAGTCGGCGCCACGGGCAAGATCTATGATCCTGGCTGCGTTTGCCGGAGTGTAGGCGGCGTCGGTGACGTAGGCGATTTTCTGCCCGGGAACGATGTGCAGGATCTTTTCCTGCAGCTCTCCGAGGGGGAAGCGGCGCTCTGCCACCCCTGTTGCTCCCTGCCACCAGACCCGAAACGGCGTGTCGTCAGACTCTCCCCGCACGATTGCCCGTTTCAGCTCCGCGAGCCATGGCCCGGTCGGCAGACCCAGCTCCAGCAGCCGGTTCTTCATGATGTTCACGTGGCTCTTCTCCTCCAGGGCAAAGGCCAGGGAGACGGTCCTGTGGTCGAGGAAGGCGGTGCGGATGCGGAACGTCTCCTCGTCCAGGAGGATGCCGCCGACCAGTTGCTCCGTCCGCTCCTGCTCCCGCCTGAAGCCGCTACGGCAGTGGAACTCGGCGGAAATGCTCCTGCCGTCCGGATGGAGTTCAACGGCGATCACGGTGAAGTCGGTGGGATAGTACGCCACCAGGTTCCAGGTAAAGGAGGCGAGGCGGTGCTCCACCTGGAAGGTGAACCCGGCAGGGCCGTAGAGGTGGAGACGCTTTTCGCGCCCGAGGCAGAGCCGCAGCAGATGGTCGAAGCCGATGAAGTGGTCGATGTGGGTATGGGAGATGAAGATGTGCGAGATCCGCAGTATTTTCCGGGGGGAGAGGGCCCGGACGTCCCCCAGGTCGAACAGGAGCGCCCTCCGTTCGTAGAGGAAATCAACGTAAACCCCCGGGTCGTCAAAGGGGCCATTGACCAGGCATGGCTGGAACTGGGGGGTCATGGGTCGTGCACCGTTCTCTCTCTGATGGCAAAGAGCGGCTCGAAGATGGTCTCGCAACGGCAGATGGGGCACTTGCCGGGCGGGGTCAGCCGGTCGCGCTTGCTGAAAACGAAGCCGCAGGAGCGGCATTCGGCCGGGGTCATTTCCAGTCGGCTGCCAGCGGCGTGGAGACTGTGGCGGATATGCTCCAGGTGGCTGTAGACGTCCTTTTCCGTGAGGTGCGCCCGGACGGATATCTCCCGGGCGGGTAGCGGCTCGTCGCGGATGAGCTCGCTGATGGCACGGCGCAGCGTCTCCTCTGCAGGGCGCGGCACAGCGGGTTTGCGGGGACGTTGTTTCATGGGGGAATTCCCGGTACAGACTACCTTCATGCAAAAGGCGACCATTCGGTCGCCTTTCCTGTAAAATAGTTGGCGCTGCACTGAAATCCTTTCTGCTGATCCGTCGGTGAAAACCGGCAGGCCGATCGTGTCAAGGACAAGCGGTCAGCCTTTCCGGCTTCCCCTTTTTCAAGCGGTGTCACACGCCTGGCGGATGAGACATGTCGCTTTCCGCGTGATTTCGCGCAACGCCAATACCACTCAATTTGCTCCGGGATGACGTAGAATCGTGCGAACTGCTATCCTTTGCTGCACCGCTTGCCTGCCGCAACGCTTCAGGCGTCCCTTTGACAGCAAGGGCCTGCTCACCGCGTCTTGAAGACAGGCAGAATCCTGAACTGGTCGATAGGCTCCTCACATCAGTTGTTACGGGCACCCCAGAGCAGATTGTCAAAGATCATGTCTCTCTATCTTCATATTAGCACCATCTAATAAAATTGCAAGCGGAATGTCAGCCGCCACGGCACGTCAGCGATATCACCCTCCCTGCAGAAGGCGGCCCAGCGGCCGCCTTTGCTGCGCGGCCCCCTTGCCGCCGGCAACCGGCTTCGTCAACCCTTGCGCCCCTTACGACCGGCAACAACTTTTCCGTGGG